>CAYMFZ010000279.1:0-7429 GCA_964389585.1 uncultured Pirellulaceae bacterium
AAAGCCGACCAAAGCCAGTTCGATCAAACCGACAAGGCCAATGAGCAGACCAGCGATGGCAAAACCTTTTGGCTCCTTTCGGATTCCGATCAGCGACAAAATCAGCCCTACCAATGATGGAATTCCGCAAAGAAAAAGACCAGCAATGGAGACAATGAAGCCCGCAAGTCCGAACCCATTTTCTTTTGGTGCATGATTGGGAGCTTGAAACCCCTGCTGGATATGGCTCATTGGTGTCCTTGAAATCAAACTGAAACAAAGGGGATTTTGACGGCCCACAATCGCTTGTCGCTATGTGGAAATGGCCGTTGAGAATGATATTCGGTGTTCCGAATGTGCGTATTTTGCTGAAAGTCCGATTCTTTCGGAACTAAACACAAAAGGGTTCTATCACAATGTCTAGGCAAGTTCGTCCTCTCACCGCACATCGAATTTTCGCAGAAGGTCTGCATTTGAGAATGTGCTTTGGATTGGATCGGCAGCCCATAAACGTCGTCGAGTTGTGATAATCGTTAAATTTGGGTAGTTTGAGCTTCCTCAAATCTAGGGAATTTCGTGAATTCAGCCTGCCTTTTGATTAGTATCTTACCTATACCAATTTTTTTTGTTTCGTCGTGAAATTGATTTGTCCCCAGCAGATTTCGCTTCAAAACCCACGCTGAGCCACGTATTCGCTGCCTTTCTTCTAAGCCACTTCGAGTACATACCAAGAGGTCATCGAGAATGAGTCTTAATCGCCATACATCCTCTCTTCGTAGATTGAACAAAATCAAGAAGCGAAAGACCAAGAACGAATCCAACAACTCGTATGAGACGCTTGAACCTCGTCAGCTCTTGGCGATCGACTTCGGCGTTGGGTCGAACTTGGTCGACGTGACATCCAGTGGGTTTGGTGGTGCTCCAGATCTTACTGGCGCCGTTGGCCCAAATCACATCGTTCAAGTTACCGATGGCAACTTCAGAGTCTTTGACAAAGCAACTGGAGATCCACTCGTAAACAAAGATCTCGATGCATTCTGGACGGACACAGGTCGTGGCGACGACGTCGGTGCGGAAGCCGACCCGCGAATGGTCAACCAAACCAAAAACTCGCGCGTGCTTTATGACTTCGATACGCGTCGTTGGTTTATCGTTTCGTCATCTCAGAATATCGACTTGATTACGGGAACGGGAGCAGAAGGTACTCAAGTTCCTGTTCTTCTTGCCGTTTCACGTTCGTCGGATCCAACGCTTGACTGGCAAAGCCTGGCGGACACTTACGACGATGACAACGATATCGTGAATGGTGAGGGAATGCCACCTACACCTCCCGTCAGGATCGATGGCGGATTCTTGCCAGATCGAACAAGAACAAACAATCCGAACGGCTGGTCGTTGAACATGTCGCTTGACGATAACAGTCTGTTTGTCACCGTTGACGGAGCGGTAACAAAGACTTACGTCTTCAATAAATTTTCACTCCTCGTTGTTCCAACGCCAAACTCTGGTGCTTTTTTTCCGAATGCGATTCCAGGATTTGATTCTACCGGAAGCGAGCAATGGAACTACGAAGCGAAAGGAGTCGTTGCTGGAACATTCGGTCTGGAAACTAATGCTGGCGGAAACTCGATTCTGCTTCGCGAGTTGACAGGTACCAATGGCACCCACAGTTGGAGTCAGGGCGCCGACGTTTCCATTCCGGTTGACCCGTATGAAGTACCTCCGATCTTTATTCGTCAAGAGTTTGATCCTGATATCGTTAACTCTTCGAACTCTCAGATTGCACCGCCAGTGCGTTTGGGCAACAGCCTTTGGGCGGTACACACAATTAAGGGAAGTGTTGACGTTCAAAACCCTGATGGTGGAACCGTTGAAAATAGTGCCCTGCGTTGGTACGAAATTGATCTTGATACAAAGACGATTAAGCAATCAGGAACGATTGAAGATACAGAATTTAGAAACTACATCTATCCCTCAATCGCGGTCACTGAAAAAGGCCATGTCGTCATCGGATTTACGTCAACAGGTGTCACGTCCCAGCCTGGGTTGGGGCAATTCCCCTCGGTTGCCGTTGCAGTTGGATATGACATCAATGGTGTGATGACGTTTGAAGATCCTTATGTGATTAAGGATGGTGATGGTGGCTATCTCGATGCGATCGGTAACTTCTGGGGAAGTTACAATTCGACGATGGCTGATCCATTCGACTCGGACAAAGTTTGGGTGTTTGGCCAATGGGCATCTGGAGCGAATACTACAAACAACGGTCGAAATCAAATCACTGAGATTGAGCTGATTGGACACAGCCCGACAATCTCTGGTGACATTAACGACAATGTAATTATCGTTCGACGATCTGCATTGGATAACGCTCAAATCGAAGTCGAAATCGACGGCACCGTTGTTAGTACCATCGAAGAGATCAACCTTTGGGAGATCAACCTTGATGGAGGCGGTGGACTCGACACGTTTATCATTGACACGAGCAACGGTGAATTCGATTTCCCCAATGGTGTCAATGTAAATGGTGACGGTGACGATCAAATTATCTTTGATACTGACGCTCAAACAAACTTTGAGGTGTTCGTTGACGGCAGTGGAACCGCGTCCGTTGGTGCGGATGTATTAGCTGAGTGTGAAGATCACGAAGCAATTGCTCAGCAGTTTATTTTGAATTTTGAAGAAGGCTCTGGTTGGTTCGACGCGACGCCTTACAACATGAACGGATATGCGACCCGAGGTGATGCACTTCGTGGTGAGTTGCAGAAGTATTTTGATGAGCAAATCATCCCAGTATTTTCTAACTCGTTCAGCATTGAGTTGGACATCAATGACGATGCCATCGACACGCTGGCTTCTGCAAGAGCACTTGGTGTTGGACTTGATGACATTAACGGTCAAGACTTGTTGGTCGGATCGCCTTGGTCAATTCTTGTCGGACGTGGCGATCGCAACGCCGATGCAAGTGATGGTGTAATCGACTTCAATCTCGATGTCGCACTTTATCAGGACGACTTTGAAGCTCTCTTGCAGAATGTTGCCGGTGGTTTGACTCGAAGTCAGTTCTTCAAGATTTTGGGGATGACATCGGAAATTCCGAACGAAACTCGGACGTTTGATCCACGCGGTAGTCGCAATTTTGCGACGCTATTAGATGTCGGCTATCGAGATCTAAATGACAATCCGTTGATTGGAAATTATGACGCTGCCGATTCAATGTTCGATGTATTGAACTATCAAACGAACGCAATTTGGGCTGGCGACAACACTGGCATCTACTTCATGGGTGTTGATGACTCGGGCAATCCAATGCAGTTGGCCGTTAACTCTAACTCGGAGTTGATTGACTTCGATACACTCGCTTCGGCACTTGCAGGAACCTCTCGTGCAGGTGATTTCAATGACATCATCGAGCAAGATCGTGCGTTCTTGCGGGGGCTGGGGATTCCCTTGAATCCTGTGGTTCCAGTCGCGCTGCAACCAGGTGAGCCAGTTCGATTCGTGGGTGTTGATCGCATCCAAGCCGGAACAGGCGAAGACTTCTTCTGCATTCGCTCATCTAATGTTGACCTCGAAATCCGAGGCGGTGTTGGCAACGATACATTTAACGTGACAGGCTTGGGCGTTGGTGCTCTCAACTTGTTCGGTGAAGATGGTGACGACACGTATCAAGTTGTGTTTAGCCCTGCAGGCGTGATCACAATCAGTGATAGTCTTGATTCCGAGAACGATACGCTGATCGGATTGGGAACCGCGAACATTGATAATTTCGTGTTCGACGTGAACGGGATCAAAGTTAATGGTGGCCTGCTGGTTTACGCCGGTATTGAGAACACGAGTTTTGATGGGCTTGAAGGCGACGATATCTTTGAAGTACGCGAAGCCTATCCAGGCGTTGCCGGACTCAATGGTGGAGCCGGTATTGATACGTTTGTTGTCAATTCGTCAGGGCTTGGCGACACCTTAAGAATTTCAGTTGATGATCCAGGTGTTGAGCCAGTCGACCGATTGCGTTTAGCTGTCTCTTCGGCAGTAACCGACATGTATACGGCGGATGAAGTCGAGAACTTCATGGTCGATGGCCTGTTTGTGGTTGATGGAACAAATGGCACTCCGACAGTTGCTGGCGGAATCAATCTGCTCGGCGATGGAGACGAGACATTCCGCTTGGATTCAACACTTGATGCGGCTTGGTTGATCGACGGCGATGGTGCTGGAACGTTGACGATGGACACGACTGATCCGATTACCTTTTCTGGTCTGGACTTGATCGAAGGCGGAATCGGAATTGACGATGTCAACATTACTCAGACAGATACTGATCTCGCGTTCAATGCTCGAAGCGGATTCGATGTCTTCTTGATTAACAATGCCGGAGTCGGTGCTTTAACAATCAACGGAAGTTTTGGTAAAGACGATTTCACTGTTATCAATTCGGGATCAACAACACTTGATATTTCAGGTGATTCCAACGATGACACGTTCACGTTTAACGATTCTGGAACAGCCGTCACCACTCTTTCTGGCGGTGCCGGAGTCGACGTGTTTGACGTTACTAATTCGGGAACTGTCGGTCTAACAATTGATGCCGGCGAACGAGACGACGTTATTAATATTGATAATGAAATGGGCTCAGCACCGATTGTTGTATCTGCTGGAGATGG
Organism: uncultured Pirellulaceae bacterium; assembly: GCA_964389585.1. GTDB lineage: Bacteria > Planctomycetota > Planctomycetia > Pirellulales > Pirellulaceae > Mariniblastus. The sequence continues at coordinate 4,644 of CAYMFZ010000279.1, forward strand.
CAACGACGTATTCAATGTCATTAGTTCTGGAACTGGACAAATCGACTTGATGGGTGAAGTCGGCGATGACACGTACGTTGTGACATTCGTGGACCCTGCAGCTACATTCAACATCACGGACAGCATTAACGCCGAAAATGATCGCTTGGTCGCGTTCGGATCTGATGGCGATGACGTCTACGATATCGCTGACGGAAGCAACGGCCTGAACTGGACCGTCATTGGTGTTGAGAACTTCATCTACGATGGAGGCCTTGGAAACGATACGTTCAACGTCAACACTGAGCCAGATTTTACAGGCACGATCAGCTTGATGGGTGGTGATGGCGATGATGTCTTTGTCGTCACTCAGAGTGGAATGGGCGATGTCACCCTTGATGGCGGCATTGGTGATGATAGCTATACCGTTCACTTCCAGCCAAACACGGATGTCACCATTATCGACAGTGTCGGCAGTGAGGCTGATTCGTTCTTTGGATTTGGAACCGATGGTGAAGATCTTCTAACGCTTGTCGTCGACATGGCAAATGTTAACGGCGGAATCGTGAACATGACTGGTATTGAATCAGTTGAGTACGATGCGTTGGGTGCGATTGACACCTACGAAGTTGCCGACGCGATTGGCGACAGTTCGTTCTTGGGCGGAAGCGAAAACGATATCTTTAATGTTGCTCAAACGGTTGATGGCAACACTTACATGGGCAACGATGGCGACGATGTGTTCAACATCGCGACGTCTGGTGGCCTTGTTTCGTTCTTTGGTAACGCTGGAAACGACTTGTTCAATGTGACTACCACGACTGGACAGGGCTCGTACTTCGGTGGTGACGATGACGATACATTTGATATTCGAGAAGCCACTGGCGTGAGTTCGTTCTTTGGCGAAGCCGGACTGGATCAGTTCATTGTCACTAACCATTTGCCTCTCGGATCTGATGGTTCGATTGACATCGACGGTGGTGCGGATCGAAACCAGATCACAGTTAACGGCTACCCAAGCCAGACGAACATGGCGGTTGTTACTTCGACCCAAATCTCTGGAATGTCAGCCGTTCCAATTAATTACGCGGCCTCCGGGTCATTCAGCGTTGCGAATGATTTTGGTGGAATCAAGCTAATTGGTTCCGACACGAACAACGATGCCTTCAACGTCAATACGCTGTTGGCGAAACACACGCTGGACATCCTTGGTGGTGGCGGCAACGACCGATTCACTGTTTCTCTTGGGGCGTTGGGTGCGGTTAGTGCTGACGGGCAAGAAGGATCAGATATTTATCAGTACGCGATTGGTTCGCAGAACAACCGATTCCTGTTCGCTCTTGACTCAGGTGTCGCCGGTTCAGATCGAATTGTCGCAACCCTGAGCCAGGGCGATGATGACTTGAACTTGAGCGGTGAAAGCTTCTCAGTTCAGACTGACTCATTCGGATTCAACGAAAACTTTGAGTCGTTGGTAGTTAACGCTCGAGGCGGTAACGACACGATTGACATCAATCGCTTGTCAGTTGGTTTCATGAGAATCCTGACCGGTGCCGGTGATGATCAGATCAACGTCAACAACTTTACCGGTGTTGATTCGATCGTCATTCATGGCGGAACAGGCAACGACGATATTCTTGTAAATGCAGGAACGGTTGAGGGTGCCTTGGCTGCTTACGGTGGCGATGGCGACGATTCATTCCTGATCTCACAACGGTCTTATGGAAACGCCGTCATTGATGGTCAAGAAGGTTCGGATCGTTACGATGTCTTTATCGCGGATCGTTCAAGCCGGATTGTTGTCGCTCGTGACTCAGGTACGATCGGCGAAGATCACTTGTCCGTCTTTGGTACGGTTCTTGACGATACTTTGACATTCCGATCTGGAGTTGTCAGAACGCCGAATCAGGACATTCTTTATTCGCAGTCGACTGAGTCGATGTCATTGTTGACGGAAGGCTCGAACGACAACATTACTGTGTTTGGTTTAAGCTCGCCTGTTACCAATATTATGGGGCAAGCTGGTAACGACCTGATTTTCGTTAATTCGACATTCGGGCCGGCACCAACGAAAGTACTCAACATTAATGCTGGAGCTGGTGACGATAACGTGCTTGTTCGAGGTACCAACGCTGACACGACAACCAATGTGTTCGGCGATGCTGGAAACGATAACTTGAACATGGGCTCATCGTTGGCATCGAACAACGGAAACTTGAACAACTTGTTCGGAGCCGTATTCGCTTCTGGTGGTGAAGGAAACGATCGCGTTTACATCAACGATGTAGGAAAGACAGCGTCGTTCAACTACGACATTGGTCCATCGTTTGTCCGAAATGGTGGAAGCCCGTCCAACTTCTTCGGTGGAATCACTTATGATGACAGCGTTGAGTTGTTGCGATTGGATGCGACGAACTTCAAAAACGAAGTGGTCGTTACGCCAAGCTTGGACACCGCGTTCAGTATCTTTGGTAACACCGGATTTAACTCGATCTCGTTGACTGGTGACCCTGCTGTTGATGGTCGACAATTCTTTGGCGAAAACGGTGGAAACGGTGTTTGGAAGTTTGGCAATGGAGCCAAGGACGTCTTCTTCTCCAACTTCCTTTTGGGTTAAGACTTAACGAACTTTGAGATAACCAAGGCAAGCAAAGGCTGGCTATCTTCTAGTCAAAAGTAAAACTAAAATGTCTCGCGATCGAAAGGTCGCGAGACTTTTTCGTGCGCTCAATCAAGTTGATGTTGATATTCGTTTCGTCGAAAGAACTTAATCCATGAAAGCCGCCTGTTTTCAATCTGTCGAGAAC
>CAYMFZ010000280.1:0-7397 GCA_964389585.1 uncultured Pirellulaceae bacterium
GTAAACGCCTTGTGCTTTCGATGAAGTAATTCGAGCAGACTGAGTTCAAGCAGCAAGACAATTTTGGTCAGCGGAAAAATGATCGAGAATAGAAAGACCACAGCACCGACAAAGTAGTTGCCGTGTTGGAACAGTTCGATCGTGCCACTGAGAATACTGGACTTGCTGCTCAGGCCAAGCTGCTCGATTTCCAGGATGGGCAACAAGATCGCAGGCCAAAACAATACGAATGCTCCAACGGTTGCCGCCGCCGTGCGGCTTGCTGATTGGACCAGATTTCCCGAGCGAACAAACCCCGAGCCACAACGCGTGCATGAAGCGCGTTGCTTGCTGTTCAATTCCGGAACTTGATGAATCAGTCCGCAGCAGTGACAAGCTTTTAAATGACTCAAGATTCCTCCAACGTCCATTCTTCTGGATTGGTTTCAATCCAATAAGTGTAGAACATTTGTCCCAAATGTTCAGGATCAGTTGGCGAATTGCCGCGATCTAGAATTCATAGCGACACCGAGAATTTGATGACGCGATCACGTGTTAAAGGCGGCGTCTCTTCGGCAAACTTTGTCTTAATCACGATGGACTACTGCGACCCTTTCAGGGTCGGTGGTTTGGTGGAGCTTGTACCGGCGGTGTCGCTGTCGCTCAACCGCCGGCTAATTGCTTCAATCCTTTCAGGATAAGAGCCGGGCGCTTGCTCAATCTTGGCAAAGTCCCAAGCCTTCGACCCGGGACACCACCTTGCCCGGGTCCCGGCTCTCCCCACCTACAGGAATCCACCCCCTATTCCGAAACTTGTGAGCCGTAGGCGCTAGCCTCGGGCCAGCGAAATCGGATGTCATATTTTGCTGTTGATCCGGCCCGAGGCTAGCGCTTACGGCTCACTATCAGATGGGATTATCTCTATCATTTTGGAGTTGGCTCTAAGCTAACCTAGGTGCGAGTCCCGAAATCTGAACGCGCGCTCGCTCACCACCAGGTCCCATCCGATAAAAGTGCTATTCAGCTCACAGCTTCCAGCTTGATGCACAAGCAAAACAATTCATCCAAGATCTACTGGCCCGAGGCTGCGTCGCCTGTTCCAAGACGAAACCCAGGCGCTAATGACCCAAACTTTTGGGATCTAAACTGGCGATCCGAAAAACCGGTAATCTATACTGGCGAATCTTCCCTTTCTCGCAGTGCGGATAGATACAGCAAATGCTGTTGGCGATCGGGCGACTTTTTCATTTGCTTGATCGTTGCCCTGATCAAGTCACGTCGCGAAACTTGCCCGACTAATTTTCCTTCGTTTAAGACGGGCAACCGTCTCGTTTTCTTATTCAAGAAGATTTGGGCCATACTCAGCATGCCTGTGTCTGCGGTCACTGTGTCCGCCGGCTCGTCCATGAATGCGCCGACTTCGTTGGCGGGAAGGCCCTCATAAGCCGCGTCCACCATGACTTCGAGACAAGACTTTTCAGTAAACATTCCAAGCAAGCGATGGTTTTTGTCGATCACTGGCGCGCCAGAAATCTTGTGCTTGACCAACAAGTCGATCGCATTGAAGACATCCATGTCCGGGCTAAGCGTTACCAATCGCGACGTCATAATGTCGGCCGCTGAGAAATCCTGATTCTTCTTCATCGAACGCTCCTTGAAATGAATAGCAATAAGATCCATTCAATTTAGCGTTCAAAATCTATTTGTCCAAAACAAACTAACTCGCTATCAAAGTCGTCGCTTTGCCTAAACACCTTGTGAATTTTGTAACGATGTTTCCCCGTGTTCCAGCGGAGTTGCGCCAAGAAAACTACAAAGTCAAAATTCAATTCGACTTTTCATTGATCGTTGCGAACCGTTTTGGTGGGTAACTTCTGCCGGAAGTTTCCAAGACTCACGCATTTCTGAAATTCAGCAAGCGTTACATTTATAGGAGAATCCACTCATCGGCTTGGTAACTCTCGGCAAGAGTCATCCACTAATTACATGAAGCACCTGTCCCAAAAGAGCCTACCCTAAAACTTGTGAGCCGTAGGCGCTAGCCTCGGGCCTGTTAAGCGAGTGGTTGTTAAGCGAGTGGTTGTTAAGCGAGTGGCCTATCAAGCGAGTGGTTTGTTTTGCTGGTTCTTCTGGCCCGAGGCTAGCGCCTTCGGCTCACTGTTGATCGAGCAATCTGGTTTTGGGATGGGCTCTAAAATGCAAGCTGGCCGATTCGTCTGATTTGATTTTCTTCAGGTAGCTTGCAGAGTCCATCTTCATGTAGCCGGCGATTGCCACGACGACTAACATCATGAGGCACAGCACATTCAGCCAGTGCTTTTCTTTTAAACGAAACTTTTGGGCCATCTTGCTTCGCCCGGACATTACGGACGCCAAAAAGAAGATCGCCAACGCCAAAATTACTTTCAACAGCAGCAGTGCGTTGTAAGCAGTATCACCCGTCTCAAAACCTCGCACTTTGAGCATGGTGTTATACAGCCCGCTAACCAGCAGAAACAAAACCGAAATCATCACCAATCTCGCCCAGCGTTTGCGAATCGATTCACGAAGCTCTGCCGAAGCATTTAATTCCTCCGTGGCCGGCACCAAAGAGAATCTCATGAACAAGGTGCCGCCGACAAGGATGATGGCGGGAATAATGTGAAGCCATCGTGAAAGCAGCGCGAAAATTTCTGTAAGTGTCATTCTAAATCCTGGGAAGTTTGAAGACCAAATTATAGCGACTGCAACTCGTCACTGGAATTGAGCGTTCAATTGAGGTGACCGTTTACACGTATCTCCGCATCAATGTCACGTCAAACGTCTCGCCATCGTCGAACGTTTTTAGGTGTCGACAAAGTCTTTCAAAACCAAACGTTTCATAATAGCCAGGCAACGTGTCGCTGACACAATCAAGATATACAGGCGTTCCAGATCGAAAGTTTGTTGATAAATCAATCGTTCGTGGGAAAGAAGAATACGGGATTAGAGCTTGAATTAGAGCAAACCTTCCAACGCCCATTCCTTGAAATTCAGGATCAGTCGCAAGCGCGCGAATCATCAACGCTGTTCGGGGTAGTTCGACATCAGGCCAATCTTCTAGTTTTTCAAAACGAAGCGTCACAAGCCCAACGATTCGCTCGCCCAGCTTGACGGCGAAATTTGATTTCTCGATTTGCCACTGGGAATAAGTTTCAAACGTCGTTTTGGAGATTCGCTGCCTGCGCCCTTGAGATTCAAGCCATTGCCCCACTTTGGCGAGAACAGCAAAGCCGTCTTCCAATTCGGAGTCGTCAAGTTTTTCAAAGACCAAGCTCATATTGCCAACCTGAGTGCAACCCCTGCGCCAAAATGTTTTCGTTTGCATGTTCACGACCAGTATCAGATGGCCGTTCTACAAACTCACTTGCGATCCCCCGTAAGCACTGATTCTACAGAGCCGCTCATTGCGAAATGGTCTGACAGATGGAACTTTTTCCCATCCGACTCGATCGGCTGATTCCAAACTTTGACATTTGTAGTCGCCAAGTTTTGGCTATGAAAAAATCTCGTGTAGTAAGCCGTGTACTTTCGACCGTCGTCGCGAAACAGATTGATCTTACTATTCCAAGTGGCGGTGGGCGGACGCTTTCCGACGAGTCCAATTTGCTCGAACGAATCCTCTTCCGATGTTCGTGTATTCGTATCACCAACAATCAGAAGGCCCGAAGTCTTGCACTCACTGACAATTCGTTTCAGCTGACTTAGTCGTTTCGAACCCCCATTACTGCCCGGTTCCAAATGAACATTGGCAACCGTCAAATCGCGAGACTTAAACCTTGAGACAACTGCAAATCTCCCAATGGTTTTGCTTTCCATTTCATTCATGAGTTCCTTTTTTACAATCGTCGCGATGTTACCCGAGTGACTGGTCGTATTGGCAGGAATCAAATCATGCGTTTCCACGTATGGAACCAATCCGGGTAACTCTTGAAAGCAAACAAAGTCCGGCGCCAGCTCCAATACGCGTTCGCGAACTTTGGCTTCCGCCAAGTCAATTCGCCAACTGGAAGGCGCTTGATGAGAATTTTGAAGCAGACAAAGATTCCAACTCAAAAACGAGCAAACCTTTGTCGCAGAGCTCTTCTTACTGGGCTTTGTATTCTTTGATTTTACAGGAAGTGCCGAATCAAATTCGCTTTGCTCTGCATCCGCATTGGCATCAGTCACTGGCCACCCGCTTTCCCGCTAGTACGTGGATCATGAGCACCGGTGAATTTTTTCGAAACTGGATCAAACGAGATTCCTTGACAGATCCCCATGCTGCGCGAACGACGAATCTTGTGGCCACGGCTGGTCAATTCATCCGCCAGCGATTTATCAAAGTTTGACTCAAGCATCAAATCCGTCGGAGCCCATTGGTGATGAAGGCGAGGCTGGGCGATGGCTTCACCGATCGGCATCTCCAAATCGAGGTGGTTGATAATCGCCCATAGCACTTCGGTGATAATTTTCGGGCCACCCGCGCCACCCACGGTTAAAACAGGCTCGCCGTCTTTCAAGACAATTGTCGGACTCATGCTTGAGAGCGGACGCTTTTTTGACTCAACCGCGTTGTTGTCTCCACCTACCAATCCAAACGCGTTTGGAACTCCCGGCATGACCGCAAAGTCATCCATTTGATTGTTCATGATCACACCCGTTCCGGGAACAACATATTTCGCTCCGAATCCCGTGTTGACCGTCGTTGTAATCGCGACCCAATTTCCTTCAGCATCCGCCGTCGCAACGTGCGTCGTATGCTTTTCAAAAAATTTCGTATTGGCATCAGGCGGATCGCCGTGCTGAGCAGTAATCACTTTCTTCAAATCAATCAGTTGGGCTAACTGATTCGCATATTGTTTGTCGATCAAGCCGATCGGAACGTTAACGAAATCGGGATCACCCAGCCAGTGTGCTCGATCGGCGAATGCGAGCTTCATGGCTTCGGCGACAACGTGATACATCGTCGCCGGTTCATTTTCGTAAAGCTGCTTGAGGTCAAAGTTCTCTAGAATATTCAGGACTTGAGAAACGTGAACGCCGCCGGAACTCGGTGGCGGAAAGCCTACAATCTCATAGCCGCGATAGGTTGTTCGAATTGGCTTACGGTTGACGGTGTGATAGTTTCGCAAATCGTCAGCCGTCATGATTCCCTCATTGGCCTTCATCCAATCCTCAGTAAGTTGGCCGAACTTCCCATCGTAAAACCAATCCGTTCCGTATTCGCCGATCGCTTGATAGGTTGCCGCTAGATCAGTCTGCTTAAGTTTTTCACCGACACCATAAAGCTGTTTTTCATCGCCACCTGTTGGATACCGAAAAAAGACATCGACCGTCTCTGGGAACATCAACATCGCCTTTTTCGCGCCCCGCAATTTGCTCGCGTAGGCATCAGTGACCACGAAACCATCTCGGGCGGCGATCGTCCCTGGCTGAATCGCTTTCGCGAGATTTAGTCGACCATACTTTTCGATGGCTTCGCTGTATGCCATCAATGCCCCAGGAACTCCACTGGCGAGCGCGCCAATCTGGCTGGGTTTGGGGCTGCTTCCTTTGTAGTCTCTGTACAGATTTTTGTGCGCCGCCATGGGTGCCATTTCGCGCCCATCGATCGCAACCACTTTGCCGTCGGCGGTTCGGATCAAGATGAAACAACCTCCGCCAATTCCTGAATTGAAATTATCAACGACGCCAAGCGTTAACGCTGTCGCGATCGCGGCATCAACCGCGTTCCCTCCATTGGCAAACGCGTCAATTCCGGCTTGGGTAGCCAAAGGGTGAACGGACGCCACCATGTTTTTGCTGGACGAGGCCGTGTGCTGTTGCTGAACTTTTTGCGCGGGTTCCGGTCGAACTAAGGTGTCGGTTTGAGACATGACCACCGACTGACTCGACATCGCGATCAACAGTCCCAAAAATGCCACGGCCACAATACGTCTTGTCATTTCATACTTTCAAATACAGCGTGTTCGACGGTGAGTTCGTCTTGCGATGTCTAAAGCTTGTCCTCTAAGCTGTCGGTATGTCAAGAAAGCCCTCGAAAAAATCAAAATCTGAAAACACGGAGTCCGAAAACGACATTCCAGATTCCGACGATTCGGAGGATGTAAAATTGGGCTCTGGGGAAAGAGAAGACTTGGAATCAGAAGATTCGGAAGAAGATGACGAATTCGATGAGTATGACGATGAGGAAGAAGAATTCTCGCTCGACCAGTTAAGCCAGGCTTATGCCGAAGTCTTAAAGAGCCGCGAACCCGCTGGCGAAACAGAAGAGTCTGAGCCTAAAGATCAATCCAGCGCCGAAAAAGAAACGGAGCTTGAGGACACAACGCCAGAAGTTGACGACAATGCTGGCTGCTCCATTTCACCTGAATCGATCATCGAATCAATCCTCTTTGTAGGCACACCCAAAGACGTCAAGCTCAACAGTCGCAAGGTTGCCGCCGTCCTTCGGGATGTGTCGCCCAAAGAAGTCACCAAAACCGTTCGTGAGCTGAACAAAAAATACGAGAAAGAGAACGCGGCCTATCGAATTGAATCCGACGGCGGCGTTTTCAAGATGATTCTCGATCCGGCGTTGCTTGATTTTCAACAAGACTTTTTTGGTCGCAACCGCCAAGTACGATTAGCACAATCCGCGATCGACGTCATGGCAATTGTTGCTTACAACCAACCGGTTACGCGAGAGCAGGTCGACAAGATTCGTGCCAAGCCAAGTGGTGGCGTTTTGAATCAGCTCGTCAAACGTCAACTCTTGTACATCGAGCCAGGCGAAGAAAACTCAAAGATCAAATACTACGCGACGACCGACCGGTTTCTGGATTTGTTTCAACTCGAAGAGATCGCGGACTTGCCACAAAGTCACGATGTTTCAGACATCGCCGAGCTGGCAGATTGAGGAACTCACAAGGAAGCAGGTTGACTTGGGACGCTGCAGTTTTAGCGCGTGGCGTTGTTCATAGCGTCGGTGGCACTTTGGAAAGTCAGATTCATTTCGACTCCTAAGACTTGGCAGCTTTTGATAACGGCCAGCCCGATCACGCCCAGCAAGATCGCATACTCGACAGCCGTGGCTGCGTCTTCTTCAATTAAAAATCGTTGCCATTTTGAGCGTTTCATCACCGCCTCTTTTCCAAATCAATTCGTGTTAGCTGACAAAATCTACGTCGGTAACCAGATGCGTTGGAACTGTGTTACAGCAATTCATTGGAAATCTATTGAAGTCGAAGAAAAACATCGGGTTGCTCCGAATGCGCTACCTGAGCCGATCAACGTGCTCCGGATTCGCAAGGTGAATTCGCATACCGTTTGTTAAAGGTGACGTTGAACCGATCCCCAACCAAGAGGCTGTTCAACAGTGAGCCAAAGGCGCTAGCCTCGGGCGAGGACAACCAGCAAAACAAGCCACTCGTTAGACT
>CAYMFZ010000281.1:0-7373 GCA_964389585.1 uncultured Pirellulaceae bacterium
CCGATTTGAGAGATCGACCCGGACGATCGGTAACTCAAGTTGAGAGGGTTATCCGTGACAATCGAGAAGAACCAGCAAAATCCTGACTTCCTGTACGATTGTCTTGGGGTGGTTCGATCGTTCCGAATATTAGGGCCAATTGATTCGGCTTATGAGGACTATGCGAAGAGTCCGGATAGATAGCGGAAAGGGTTCTTCGATTGCACAAATGAAAGCTGGCGATGCATGCATCGGTTTAAGACATCAGCGCATAAAAAAACCGCCGGATGTATCCGACGGTTTTAGAATTCGATTGTCTTGCGTTCGAAAAATTAACGGCAAGTCGTCGAATCAAAGCTGTGCTTAAAGAACCATGTCCTTCAGGCCTTTCAACGCACGTACTTTGATTACGCGTCGTGCAGGACGAGGCTTGGCCCAAACCATTTCACCAGTTCCAGGGTTGCGTACTTCACGCTTTGGCATTGCAGGCTTGTCTTGAACGACAATTTTGCAGAGACCAGGAATTGTAAATTGGCCAGGTCCGCCTTTTTTCGCTACGTTTTTCTCGATTTCAACATTCAAAGCTTCGAAAAACGCTGCAACTTCTTTTTTTGTGTGACCCGTCGCTTCTGCGATGTTGTTCATGATCTCAGATTTGGTCGGGGCTTTTGGGCCAGTCTTCTTCGCCATAAGACGATGCCTCCATTGATGGGGGGTATATTGGTTAAAACTCGGGGAATACAAGGTTCTTCCGAATCACTAGACGCGGAAATTAGAGTGATTTTACTTAGTAATTCAAGACAGCTTTACCCTAAAACCCGGGCAAAACCCTTATTTTTGTTCAAAAACCCTATATTCGCACGTGTTTTTGCGGGTTGTGGCTTGGTTTCCCCAACAAATCACCGAAAATCGCCGACGATTGGGTATCTTAGAGGCATCCAATTTCATCAACCAATAAGCCAATCAGGCTGGCTATTTGGTAAGTCAAAATAACTGCTGATTCAGTTGAAAACATGCTCTCAAAAAGTCTCATCACCAGCGCTACGATTGTCTGGATTGCAGTAAGTCTCATTCAACCAGTCTGGGCCGATGACACGTCAATCGGAAAGTCTTCTGATTCTCCGGCATCGAGTGGGTTGGAATCGAATTCGAGTTCGGATTCCATGGGGCTATTTCCGGTGCCCTCAAATGATTTGCGCGAAGTCCAGCGTAAATACAACGAGAAAATTCTTCCGTTATTAAAGACGCATTGTGGAGACTGTCATTGGGGGCCCGATTCGGATGCGGATTTTAATTTGGAAGGCTATGAAACGCTCGATCAACTCTTGAATGGTCGCAAGAAGTGGAAAAAGGTCGTCGTGCGTGTCGCTGCCAAAGAAATGCCACCCGAAGACGAAACGCCGCTCGCTGATGACGACCATCAAGCCGTTCTCGATTGGATCGACAATCTACTTAATAGCGTCGACTGCACTGACATCAATCCCGGCCGCGTGACGATTCGTCGCCTGAACCGAACCGAATACAAAAACACCATTCGAGATTTGCTTGGCGTTGACTACGACCCTGCCGATGACTTTCCCGGTGACGACGTTGGCTACGGGTTTGACAATATCGGTGATGTGCTTTCACTGCCGCCGATTCTGATGGAAAAGTACCTCCAAGCCGCGGAAGAGATCACCGCAATGGCGGTTGTTGATCCAACCAAAGCTGCATTCACCAAATCTGCGATGGGAAACCAATTCAAAAAAGGGAACAACTCGGCTCCCCGCGATCAGTTTCATGTCCTTTCAAGCAACGGCACCGTCTCGCTTAAAATGAACGTCCCCGACTCGGGCAAGTACGACATTCAAGTTCGGGCGTTCGGTGATCAGGCAGGCAATGAGCCAGTCCGAATGTCTTTCGGTGCCAACGGTCGGACCTTCGGAAAAAAGAAAGTACGTGCCACCGATGAAAAACATGAAGACTTAAAGTTCGAAGCGAGATTGCGAAAGGGCGAAAACCAACTCGAAGTCTCCTTCTTGAATGACTTTTATGAAAAAGGAGTCGGCGACCGAAATCTGCATCTGGTTCATATTGTTGTCAAAGGGCCGATCGGTCGAGTTCCAAAAACACACAAAGATCTGGTTCCACCTCGCCCAAAGGATTCCAGTCAAGAGCAGGCCGTTGCGCGAAAGACGCTCAACATTTTTATGTCACGTGCCTATCGTCGTCGTGCCAGTTCCAGCGAACTTAGCCGTTTGATGTCGCTGTATGATTTGGCTCGAAGCGATGGAGAGTCGTTTGAGATGTCGATTCGATTCGCGTTCCAAGCCGTTTTGGTCTCGCCTTATTTCCTTTACAAGATCGAAGCTCCAGCAGCGCCAGGACAGATTCGTACGCTGACTGATTTTGAGTTGGCAACGAATCTTTCATACTTCCTCTGGAGTACGATGCCGGATTCGGAATTGCTTCGACTCGCAACTCAAAAGAAGCTTCGCAATCCTCAAGTCTACCGCCAACAGATAGAACGAATGATGAAAGATCCCAAGGCCGAGGCGTTGGTTGAAAATTTCGTCGCTCAATGGTTACAGTTAAGGCATCTCGAACAGTTTCAACCTGATCCCGATTTGTTTCCCGGCGTTGATGATGCGATGAAGCAGGACATGGTGACGGAAACCAAAATGATGTTCGCCGACTTGATCAAACGAGACGCGAGTATCCTTGAAATTTTGGCCACAGAGAATTCCTTCATCAATGAACGCTTGGCCAAGCATTATGGAATCGACGACGTGAGGGGCGAACACTTTCGCAAGGTTCGAATGGCAAATCATGGTCGTGGCGGTTTGATGACTCAGGCAAGTATCCTGACGTTGACTTCGAACCCTACGCGGACTTCTCCTGTCAAACGTGGAAAGTGGATCATGGAGAATCTTCTGGGCGAAGAACCACCTCCGCCAGATCCGGATGCGATGCAACTCGAAGACCAGGCCGAACTCAAGGGAACACTGAGACAACGGATGGAGCAACACCGCGCCAATCCGGCCTGTGCAGTTTGTCACAAAGTGATGGATCAGCTTGGGTTTGCTTTGGAAAATTACGACGCGGTTGGAAAGTGGCGTGATATTGAGATGACAAACACCATCGATGCCACAGGGGAATTACCAGACGGAACCGTGTTTCACGGAGCTGCGGAATTGCAAGAAACCGTTCGCGCGAAAATGAAAGACCAGTTCGTGCGTTGCATGACGGAGAAGATGTTGATCTACGGGCTTGGTCGCGGTTTAGAATATTTCGATGAGTGCACACTGGACAAAATTATCAGCCAAATTGAAACGAAAGATTATCGGTTTTCTGAATTGATTTTCGCCATCGCAACTAGCGATCCATTCGTTCAGCGGCAGGGTAAAGCGAATGCAGAAGAATAATAGTCGTTGATCACTCCGTGGTCATAACGTTTTTGAGTAAGAGTAAGAGTAAGAGTAAGAGTAAGAGTAAGAGTAAGAGTTTGAGTTTGAGTTTGAGTTTGAGTTTGAGTTTGAATTCAAATTTGAGTTTGAATGCCGATAGGCATGGCAGGTGATAGCCACGGACGCAAGTCCGTGGCAAATGAACGTAGACAATTCTGAGTCCTGAAGGGACGGCATGAAATGTTTTTGGCAATTCTTCCTGCCGTCCCTTCAGGACTCAATGATTGATGAATGCGTTAACCATGGACTTGCGTCCCTGGCTATAGCCTGCCGTCCCGTTGGCGTTCGAACTCAAACTTGCGTACCGTTGGTACGCAAGCAGGCCGTGCTGGTGGTGATCAACCCTTCACGATCAAACATGAGGAATAAGACTAGGACGAAAATACAACCATGACGAAATCTAAAATCTCCCGCCGAACGGTACTTCGTGGTTTGGGAACCGCGATGGCACTTCCATGGCTCGAAGCCATGACGACGCCGGCTCCGCTAATCGCAAATGTCACATCGCGAGTTGCCGTAACCAAGCCACCGGTCCGGATGGCGTTCCTGTACGTTCCCAATGGGATGCACATGCCCGACTGGATTCCGCAAGGTCGCGGCGGTCGCGAATTTGAAATGCAATCGATCATGGAACCGATCAAAGAATTCCGTGACAAGATGAACATCTTCACTGGGCTGTCACTCCGAGGGGCCAAAGCCCTGGGCGACGGCGGTGGCGATCACGCGCGTAGCGTTGCTTCGTTCCTGACGGGCGCGCACCCAAAGAAAACGAACGGTGCCGATATCCGAAACGGAATTTCCGTTGACCAAATTGCGGCTGACAAAATTGGCCACCTAACCAAATTAAAATCGCTTGAACTCGGCACCGAGGGAAGCTCCAAGGGTGGGAACTGCGACTCAGGCTATAGCTGTTTATACACGTCGAATATTTCCTGGCGAACTGACACATCACCGATTTCCAAAGAAATTAATCCTGCTGCCGTGTTCGAACGTCTATTCGGAACCGGCAATGCTTATGAAGACACTCGCTCGCTCGCCAAACGTGAGTCCAGTCGCAAAAGTATTTTGGATTTCGTGCATGGCGAAGCGAAGAATTTGAGCGGTCACTTGGGCACGCAGGATCGCCGAAAACTCGACGAATATCTCTACGCGGTTCGAGATATCGAACGTCGACTTCAAAGCGCAGACAAACTGGGCGATTCAAAAGAAGACTTCTCGGATTTCCCAAGACCGGTAGGCGTGCCGGCTGAATTTGGTGAACACATTAAGTTGCTCTTCGACATGATGACGCTTGCATTCCAATCGGACACAACGCGGATCGCCAGTTTCATGTACGCCAACGCGGGCAGTAATCGGAGCTATCGAAATCTTTCCATTCGCGAAGGCCATCACAATATTTCGCATCACGGCAAGGCACTGGAAAAGCAGCAAAAGATTAGCAAAATCAACCAGTATCACATGAGCCTCGCACGCCATTTCATTGAAAAACTCGATTCGATTAAAGAGGGCAATGGAACGTTGCTTGATAATTCGATGGTCGTCTATGGAAGCGGAATTGCTGATGGAAATTCGCACGCCCACGACAACCTTCCAATCGCGATGTTTGGAAGCGGCGGAGGAACCATCGAGACAGGTCGTTTCATTCGCGTTCGCGATAAAACGCCACTTACTAATTTGCATCGTTCGATGCTGGAACGAGTTGGGGCTCCAGTCGATGAGTTTTCAGATTCCAGTGGCGTGTTGGATGAACTCAACAGCTAACGTGATGTCGACGTTACGAGTGCGACAGGTTTCCTAGGCCTCGACGTTTCAATTTCGTGTTACTACATGCTAGGATTGCGACATGCCAAACTCTGACAAAGCTTTCATGCAACTCGCGATCCAACTTGCCAGTCAGGGCGAGGGATCCGTCGAACCCAACCCAATGGTTGGCTGCGTGTTGGTAAGAAATAACGAAGTCGTCAGCTCAGGTTGGCATGAAGAGTTTGGTGGCCCACACGCCGAAGTCAATGCGTTGCGCGGAATTGTCGCCACCGGCGCAACGGCTTACGTCACTCTCGAGCCTTGCTCGCACTTTGGTAAAACTGGCCCCTGCTGCGACGCGCTTATCCAAGCCAAAATTTTGAGAGCCGTGGTTGCCGTCGAAGACCCCAATCCTCTCGTGTCTGGCAAAGGCATTGAGCGAATGCGTAACGCTGGAATCCAAGTCGATGTCGGCGAATTGCGAGATGTTGCTTTTCAGTTGTTGGCTCCCTATTTGAAAAAGGCTAAGGCGAAAATTCCGTGGATGATCGCGAAATGGGCGATGACTTTTGATGGAAAGATTGCCACAGCAAGTGGCGATAGCAAATGGATCTCCAATGAAGATTCGCGAGAAGTCGTCCATCAAATTCGCAGTCGCTGCGATGGAGTCATGGTTGGCATAGGAACGGCACTTGCCGATGATCCGATGCTCAACGCAAGACTTGAAGACGATCAATCGCCAAAACGAATTGCCACTCGAATCGTTGTTGATTCCAACGCTCGATTGCCGCTGGATTCAAAACTTGCTCAGACAGCGAAACAATTTCCAACCATCGTTGCAGTTGGAAATAGTGCGGACTCTGAAAAGTGCGAGCAGCTACGGGAACTGGGTTGCGAGATTTTTCAATCAAATGCAAAAGAGCCAAACGAACGTCTAATGGAACTGCTTCGGCACCTTGGCGAAAAGGGAATGACCAATGTTTTGGTCGAGGGGGGAGGCGAGTTGCTTGGTTCGTTAAACGACATTGGTCAGATAGATGAGTGCCACGTTTTCCTCGGCGCGAAATTACTTGGTGGATCCAATTCGCACAGCCCTGTTGGCGGTAACGGTCAAGACCTAATGGCAGACTCAAGCCAACTCAAGCTTCAGTCCGTTCAACGAATTGGCGATGACACTTACATTGTTGCCAGAACTGTGACTTAGGTTCGATTCCAAACGTTGTGAGCCGTTGGCGCTAGACTCGGGCCAGCCTAACAAATGGGATGTTTTGATGGTTATTCCTGCCCGAGGCTAGCGCCTTCGGCTCACTTTCAAAAACCTATTGGTTTAGATGCAGGATCTCAGATCGAAAAGTTTCGGCAAATGGAAAGCTCGTTTCTTTACGACATTTCGAAATAGTCAAAACCTCGTTGTCCCCAGCGGGTATAGAACGCAGATCTAATTACCAACGGAGAAAACTGTGAAGACTATTTACTCGCCAAACCACTCCGTGCTCTATTTGCTTTTCGTTTTCATCGTGGGGCTCTGTTCCGCTCCCTCGATCGCGACCGCTCAGCAGGCGTCAGCCTCGAATTACTTGCCGGGAACCACCGCGGTTTACGCGCACGTCGCTGATCCGTCCGAATTGATCGAGACCGTTGAAACCCATCCGGTTCTTCATCATGTGATGGAGATGAAGCAAGTCCAGCAACTCATGCGATCGCCACAATTTGCAATGGCGATGCTGGGACGAGGAATGCTGGAACAGCAGCTTGGCGAAAGCGTTTTTGAAACCGCCAAGCGAGTCGCGGCGAATGGTCTTTGGATCGCGGTCGATACCGAGACCAACGGAGCGATCGTCATGTTTCAATCTGAAGACGAAGCCTACTTAAAGAAGACGGCCGGCAAAGTCTTGAAGTTTGTCTCGACGATGGCAGCCCAAGGTGGCGACAAAGAGCCCTTTAAGAAACAAGATTATCGTGGCGCCGTTGCAGCCGAGTTTGACGGGCTTGTGGTCGCTCGATACGAAAACTGGTTCATGATGACCAACGAAGGCGACCTCGCAAAAAAAGTTGTTGACAGTATGGTCGACGGCTCAGATTCGTCGCTTGCGAATTCCGACTGGTTCAAAGGCGCGATTGCAAACCAAACAAAAGCCGACGTGTGGACTGCAATCGACGTCGAGAAAGTTCGTGAACTGGTTGGCGAGAAAGAGCCGTTTCTGG
>CAYMFZ010000282.1:0-1469 GCA_964389585.1 uncultured Pirellulaceae bacterium
ACACCTGTCTCAGGGTCAAACACCTGCGTCATCCCGACCTTACGGCCGAGTATGCCTTTTGTCATGACTATTCGCCTTATTGATTCAATTGGACTTGCCGACAAGGAAGCCTAACCAGCTTTTTGCGGTTAGCTTATCCCCGCGGCTTCCATACCATATATGAGTTGCTTAATGCTTTATTTTAAAACTTACTTGGTCGAAGCCTTGATCTTGATTTCGACACCAGCAGGCAGACTTAACTTGTTAAGAGCCTCGATCGTCTTGGCTGTCGCCTGAACAATATCGATCAAACGTTTGTGCGTTCGGATCTCAAATTGATGACGAGCCTTTTTGTTAACGAACGGACCGGACAAAACGGTGTAGCGTTCAATCCGAGTCGGAAGTGGAATTGGTCCGTGAACTTCTGAGTGAGTTCGCTTTGCTGTTTCCACAATTTCAGCGGCACTCTGATCAAGGATCGAGTGATCGTATGCTTCCATACGGATCCGGATTACTTCATGAATACCAGCCACTGAACTCTTCTCCCAACTTTGTTATTCTTCAAAACACAACCCAGCCACAAAAGCCGTAAAATTGCGTACCGAAAGCGAGTCCGGGAAGACTTCCCGGTTGTCAAATCGGTTTGAAGATACCTTTCCCAGATGAAACCTCCGGGAAAACCGATGAATCTATGGCTTAACGGTGCTATCGTCAACCGCAAAAAGACAAAATCAAACGAAGATTTGAAAGAGCCAATCGGAGGCTCTATGCCTTTCGAATGCTGTCCGAAAACTTACCTAGCTATCCATCTTGAACGACTTCCTATCGTCTTGGGTTCGATCAAAAATCAAGCCAATTTTAACCAGTTGTCAGATTGGCCCAGCCGACTCGCTTCAGCCCATAAAACCGCATCGAAGCGTTTGTTTTTTGTTAGCATTGGCAAGAGTGAGCCTTCCTGTCTTTCGCGTTAGACTTGAAATGTTACGTAAAACTCTGGCCTTCGCCTTGCTCCCAATAGCGATTTGTCTGGCCGATTGTTCTTACTCGAATTCTTCCTTCGCCACGGTTCCACGAGGCGAAAAGAAAGCAAAGGTGGTTCTTGCTGAGACGTTTAACGAGCTTGTCTCTCAAAACCGCATCGATACAAGCTTGTTGGCTGAGGTATGTGCTTTGCGTTTGAGGATGGGCGACGAAGCCGGTGCAGCAGTTGCTTTTTCGTACTTGATGGCCAATGGTGTCGCGCGGCGATTGAGACCTCTAGGGTGAAATCAGACTTGGCTTTGCAAGATTTTGACTCTGCCCTTCAGCGAATTGAGTCTTTCCCTGAAGTCGCTCAAAGATTGCGTTTTAGATTAAAAGTAGTCGAGGCGATGCTTGCGAAAGAGCAACCAGGCAATTGATCCAATGGCTAGTTACCCAAAGCCTATATCTGAAAATCCGTGGACATCCGTGTTTCATCCGTGGCTTTTATTGAAGTCACCAAATCGTTT
>CAYMFZ010000282.1:1569-7335 GCA_964389585.1 uncultured Pirellulaceae bacterium
TTCGCGGCAAAGACATCTAGCCACGGATTGAACACAGATTTTCACGGATGAAGTTAGCCAGACATGTTTTATCTGTTATCATTAGGCTGGGCTCGATTCGAATATTAGAGGACTCAAATGCGACTTTGTAAATTTATTGGCTTTGCTATCGTCGTCATGGTTTCCGCGTTGTGCTTTTCAGCCACGGCATATGCTCAAAACGGGTTTGGTCGACCAACCAACATTCGCGTTCAGCTTCCCGTTGTATCAGTCTTTAACGTTCGTACGGTCGTTAGCGTGCCCGACGGAGGGACGATGAGTTTGGGTGGAGTGTCTCGGCATTCATCGGGTAGAACGTCGCGGGGTGTTCCTGGTTTTGGTGGACCGCTGTTTCAAGGTCGAGGAATCGGTTATTCGTCTGGTAGAAATCAAGCCACAGTAAAGGCAACGATAATCTCTAATCGCGAAATTAATGATGCGTTGATGGCGGATGGAAATCGTCGGTTTGCTGCCCGTCAACAGACTGGTATCAATGGTGCTCCAGCGGTTCAGGCGAAAGCCGATTTTATTACTCGCAATATCGGAAGATCGCGACGGTAATTGGCCGAAAGCCAATCTGAACCGAGTTAGGCCTCTGAAACGTCGAATGATCGAAATATGCAACCTCAAATTCCGATATCCAAACTCGGAATTCTTGCTTGATATTCCCTCTCTTGAAATCAGCAACAACGAAAAAGTTGCGATCGTTGGTCCAAGCGGATGTGGCAAAACCACGCTTTTAAACCTGTTTTCGGGAATCGTTATTCCTGACTCTGGCACGGTCAACGTTGCTGGAGATTCGATTTCCGGGCTTGCCGACTCGCAGCGCCGGGACTTTCGAATTCGAAACATTGGAATGGTGTTTCAGCAATTCGAGTTGGTTGAATATCTCAACGCCAAAGAAAATATGTTGCTTCCTTTCGCAATCAATGCATCGCTGAAGTTGACCCAGAAAGTGCAATCTCGTGTGACAGATTTGGCCGATGCGATGGGGTTGGGGGCAAAGCTCAAACGTCGAGCAAGTCAGCTTTCCCAAGGCGAACAGCAGCGTGTCGCGATTTGCCGTGCGATGATTACCCAGCCCAAATTGATTTTGGCAGACGAACCAACGGGAAATTTGGATCCGAAGAACAAGTCGCGAATTCTCAAACTCTTGTTCGAGCAGGCTGATTCGAATGGACAGACTTTAGTTGTCGTCACCCATGATATGGGGATCTTGTCTGATTTTGATCGGACCGTTGACTTTGAAAAGCTGCTTGTCGAGCAATCAAGTGCCGACCGTACAAGTGAGGTCGCGCAATGAATGGGCCACTTTTGCTCGCTTGGAAGTATGTCCGCTTCCACAAGTTCAAATCGCTGATTCTGATTGCCTGTATTGTCTTAACTGCGTTGTTGCCGATCGCGATTAAGATGATGCTTTGGCAGTTCAACGAGAAAATTGTTTCTCGCGCAGACGGTACTCCCGCTGTCATCGGTGCTGCGGGAAGCGATCTCGATCTGACGCTTAATGCCCTGTACTTCAAATCGGGGTCAGTCAACTCTGTCGCCTATCGCGAGGTCGCGGTCGCGCGGACGGATGGCTTGGCTCAAGCTATACCGATTCATGCGATGTTCACGGCGCAAGGGCATCCTGTCGTTGGAACGTCGCTTGAGTATTTTGAATTTCGTGGATTGGTGCCCAGTTCAGGAGGAATGTTTGCAACGCTTGGAGATTGTGTTCTGGGGGCGGGTGTCGCGGCCAAGCTTGATTTGGTTCCGGGTGACCAGTTGATCTCTGATCGAGACAACGTCTTGGAATTGGCTGGTCAGTCGCCACTGAAAATGAATGTTGCCGGCGTGTTGGCCGAAGCGAGATCGCCCGACGATTGGGCCGTGTTTGTTGACTTGAAAACTGCTTGGGTAATTCAAGGCTTGGGCCATGGTCATCAGGATTTGAGTAAAGAGGAAGACGATAGTCCTGTCCTGCTTTCGAAATCTGACGGCAAAGTCGTAGCCAATCGAGGCGTTGCGTCTTACATCGAGATTACGCAGGAAAACATCGGGTCATTTCACTTTCACGGTGAAGTCGAGAGCTTTCCCGTTACGTCGATTATTTCTGTGGCGAAAAACGTCAAAGACGAAACCATCCTTCAGGGGCGCTATCAGGCCGGAGCTGGCAACACTCAATTTGCTCGACCTGGAAACGTCGTTCGTGATCTGATGGCGATGGTGTTTCAAATTGAAAAGTTCTTCAATGCAAACGCGATCTTGATTGCGATATCGACCGGAATGCTACTGGTTCTCGTGGTCATGCTTTCGCTTCGGCTTCGGCAGCGTGAGATGGAAACGATGTTCAAACTTGGTTGCAGTAAGAGCACAATCGCGTGGCTGCAGCTGAGTGAAATGGGAATCATTTTTGGTGCTGCGGGGTTATTGCTAGCAGTTTCTGTCTGGGGAGTTGGGCTTGTGTCTGGAGATTGGGTCGAATCTCTGCTAGTAGCTAGCAGCAAGTAGTGTGTTAGGCTGAAGTTTAAAAAAGTTTCGGTTGGTCGTGATGGGGGTTGGCTTGCGGATTCCCGTTGTTTTTTCTTAGGTGAAACAATTTGTTTGCGCAATCGTCAAAGTCAATCGTGAAGAGATTCGACAAATGATTTGAAATTGGGTTTTCCTGCAATTCGAGAAGTGGTTACAACCGATATCTATTCCGATTACTTCGAATTACTTCTTGCCTTCAGGAATCCCCTCATGCGTTTGAAATTTCTCGCCCTATCTTTATGTCTACTCTTTCCAGTTTTGAGTTCAGCGGATGTAATCACTGCGCCGACTCACATGGTTCTTTCGTCTACCAATGCAGTGGATTCAACGACGAATCCAGCGTTCGGAGCCGCGACTGCGTTTGATGGAGTGCTCAATGCTGATACTGCAAACGGTACGGTTTTTGATTTGACTGGGAACAATCCCTCAAGTTGGACCGTTAACTTCATTGGAGTTGAAGAGCTTGAGTCTGTGTTGTTGCACCAAATGGTTGGTGCCGATCCCGACAATGGTATCCGCAACTTCTCAATTGACTTTTTTGATGGTGCTGATGGATCTGGAACCAATCAGTTGTCGCAAAACTTCTTGGCCAGCCTCAATCCAAACAGCTCATCAGAGCTTTTCGCTTTGTCTGAAACCGTCACGACACCAGGCAGCATGGTGATGTCTGTCACATCGTCTTACGGCAACTCGTCTTTGGCTGAATTCTCTGAAGTTCAGTTCAATGGAACAGCAGTTCCAGAGCCGGGTTCTTTGGCTGTTTTGGCTTTAGCTGGATTGGCATGTGTATCACGTCGCCGCCGACGCGCCTAAGTAATCAAAGCGTCCTGAATAGATGAAATCAAGAAAGCCCGTCAGGTTTTGGCGGGCTTTTTTCGTGTACTTATCGGATTTTGACAGGCAATTCATATCACGTACAATGACGTTTCCGGTTCGAATTGAACGCGCTGATTCGCTTAGAAGATTGCAGTTGAAAGAAGACTAGACACATCAGAAGTCCAGAAACTTCAACGATGTTGAATCCGACCGGCTTTTAAATTCCATTCTGCTTCCAATCAGTTCCATGTCCGAGTTTGACCCTTACTTAAAGTGGCTCGGGATCCGCGAAACGGCTCGGCCGATCAATCACTATCGGTTGTTGGGTTTGGACTTATTCGAAGACGATCCAGATGTGATTTCGATGGCGGCTGATCGTCAGATGGCTCACGTCCGGAGCTATCAAAATGGACCCAATGGCGACCTCTCTCAGCAACTACTTAATGAACTGGCCCGAGCGCGGCGTTGTTTGCTTGTTCGAGGCAAGAAGGTGCAGTACGACGCCCAGCTTCGTGCGAAGCTCGAATCTCGCTCAACTGTATCCAAGGGCCCACCATCGGCTCCTCCAATGGCTAGGCAAGTCGTTCGGACTGCGCCCACTCAGCCAAATCCAACTTTAAATCCAAACGCAGGATCGTCTGAAAGTCCGTCGGTAAAACCGGCTGTTGTGCCAGCGAGCGTTCCGTCTAGTTCTGGTTTAGGGATTCAGGCAGACGTCAACGCTCGAGCAAATTCCAAACGTCGAGAGCGCAAGAGGATGTGGTGGGGCATGTTTGGTTGGATTTCTGGCGCAGTGGCTGCTATTGGCGTCTCGGCTGCGTTGCTTGGGTCAGGTTTGTTGGGTGATTTTGGAAAGCGAAAAAAGATCGTTGACCCAACGCGTAACGCTAACGCGCTGGAGGCAAACAACAATCAAGTTGAAAAAAACATTGCGCAACCGGGAGCACCTGCGTTAGAACCGGGCAAAAGAAACAAAGCTGGTAATTCGTCACTAACGCGAAAAGAGTCGATCTCTAGCAAGCTTCAGCTCGTTGAATTTACGCTTGAGAATCTGTCCGCTTATCCCCAAGCCAACCCCGCGGATTTTGCTGTATTCGGAGAGGTCAGACAGCGTCTTCGCGAAGAGAAAACAGTCAATTTCGAAAGTTCCGCGCCCTCCAAGGACGTTCGGTTCTTGCTGTTGCCCGAAGACACAGGCATCTTGATTGGCTTAGCGGCCTCCACGGATCGTGAAAAGAACCTGACGTGGGTCCGTCCCGTCTTTCATAACGGTTTTCAAGCCTTTACCGGAACTGGAGGTGGTAAGAACAACCCGGGTAAGATTGGCACGGGGGCGTTTGTTTCGATCGGTAAGCCGGGCTATGCCGTTGGCGGAATCGAAGTTTCCACCAGAAGTCCAGCACGCTGTTTTCGACTTCAGTTTATGCGGCTGAGCAAATCAAAGATTGATCCGCAAGACTCTTATTGGGGGCCTTGGGTTGGCGTAAAAAGCGGGGCTCGCCGTGTGATCTCAAACAAGCAAGGGCTACCGATCGTTGGGTTGCATGGCAGCTTGGACGATAAAGAGCAGGTCGCAACGCTGGGGTTGGTCGCCGCGTACGAGCAAGCTGATTCGCAAGACTTCGTTCTCAATCCAAACAAGAATGTAACGCGAAGAAACGCTTTGGATCGCCAGCCGCGTCGTCTTGATATCGATCCACTAATCGACCTCAAGCAAATCGTTGGAATTGGAGCAAAAACCGAATCAGTTTTGAAATCGAATGGAATCAGTTCAGTAAAAGCTCTCGCCGGGCTCAGTCCTCGACAGGTCCAGTCGGTCATGGAACGCGAGGGAATCGCTGATTCAAACAACATCGGACAAATTACAAATTGGATTGTTCAAGCCAAAAAGATTGCTGGTGATCCTTCGGCCATGAGTGTTTCGACCGAAGCGATACCTTGGGCAAACGAAGCTACTAAAAAGTTGCCGGAACCGAGCGCCCGCGAGCGAGCCGTGGCCAAGAAGAACTTGCCCGAATCAGTTAATGAAATATTGAACGCTGAATTAAATTCCAAGCGTGCTGCTGCGGTCGCCGCTAATCGACTGGTGTTAAAAGCGAAAACCATTGGTGATCCTGCGATTCAATATGTTGTTTTTGAAAAAGCCGAAGAGCTGGCGGTCGCGAGTGGCGATGCAGAGATCGTTGTGGATGCGATTCGGGGTATCGATGAGAATTTCGAAATTGATTTTTGGAAACGAATTCAAAAGTCAATTGATAAAACGGCAGGTAATGCAACTGCTGAGACCGTTTTCAATTTCAAAGACGCGATGGATGAGTTGATTGATGAAGCAAAAGAAAATGGACTCTACACCCAGGCTAACAAGCTGCTTTCAATTGCGATTCGGTCGGCGAAAAGTTCGCAGTCAACGGATTTGGT
>CAYMFZ010000283.1:0-5986 GCA_964389585.1 uncultured Pirellulaceae bacterium
CTGGACCGTGGTGGGCGCCCAACTGACCCCTTAAGTGGTAAATTGGCGAACGTCCTCACCCTCCAACTGAAAGTGGGAGGGGCGCAGTTGATCCACGTTCAGCGTATCAACGAGGGGAGGGAAATTGCTGCTCTGTTTTTTGTTGTTGCTTTCCTGTTCGAGCCCTCCCCGTCGTTAGAATTGCTGAACGCAATTTTAACTTTCGACCCTCTCACTTTCAGCGGGAGGGTGTCGCAAATCTTATAAAAAGGTGGCAACGGCCAAGCTAGATGAAAGCCCGCTCGAAACATTTGCGCAACCGGCTCAAGTTCATCCCCAGCTTGGTTCCCCAATAGACTGGCACTTGCAGCTCACCAAACGTAGCACTTGAGCTAGGAGAATTGGCACTGGGCAAGCGCCACGTGTTACAAGATTAGGATTAAGACTAAGATTACGATTAAGAATTCTTGCTAAACGTCCTCCCAGTCATTCCAATCCCAAACAATGCTTCAGCGAACTCAGCAAAAAATTAGTGACCTCGACTGCGTCATCGTCAAACACGAATCCTGTGAAGCCCCTGAAGCGGTAGTGATTTTGTGCCACGGCTTTGGCGCACCACCGACTGACCTCGTATCACTCGCCGATGCCTTTGTTCGGCTGGATGAAAGACTCGAAAAAGTTGCCTTTGTTTTCCCGGGCGCACCGATCGAAATGGATCCGCTGTTTGACTCCCGCGCCTGGTGGATGATCGACATCGAAAAAATCCAACAACTGATGATGGATGGACAAACGCGTCAAATGCGAAGCGAGTCACCTGAACTTTTACCAGAACGTCGCGCGAGTCTAATCCGAGTGATTGATCACTGCCGAGTTGACTACAATCTGCCGGCAGAAAAAATCGTCATTGGCGGATTCTCGCAAGGCTCCATGCTGACTACCGATGTTGCATTGCATTATGAGGGCGGACTTGGGGGGCTGATCGTCTGGTCAGGTGCGTTGATCAACGAACCCGTTTGGAAGAAGAAAGCAGAAGAGCAGTCACCGCTGACAATCGTTCAATCGCATGGGCGAATTGATCCCATACTTCCAATTGGCGGAGCCCACGATCTAAAAGAGATGCTGATCACCTCAGAGCACGAAGTGTGCTATTTCGAATTTGATGGGCAGCACTCGATTCCACCTCAATCAATTCAGCTTGCGGCTCAATTGATCGTCGAAGTCGCAGCCGCTCCAGCATCGTAAGCCACCGCCGGAAAAGGATTCGCGTTTTGTTGTCGCGGCCCATTCTTCCTTAGGTCAATCAATCCCTGACGAGCCAGTCGCATCACAACCTCGATGATATTCCTGCGAGCGTTTTCTTCTGCAACGCCTTCAACGTGTCCCATCATTTCAATTTCGTGACCCAACAATTCTGCCGCCCTCGCGGCCATGCAGCCAAAGATTCGCGACTTCAAAGAGGACGACGCATTTTTCAACGCGGGTGCCCAACTGGAAGTGTCGACGTGCTTAAGCACCGTTCGAATCTCGTCATCTTCGAGCGTTTCCAGACGGTCAATTTTGAAAACAGAACGCTGCAATTTCACGGCAAGATCAGGGTCCGACTGCCCCATGTACGCGAGCAAAGTTTCTTGAGTCTGTTCGTCTGAACAACTCAGCATCTTCGCCGCCAGATCAACGCCAACACTTTTCTGCTGCTGGGCATTGAGCAATTTCTTCAATCTCAGTCGAAGCGCAAAACTGAGTTGAGCAACGTCTTCATTGTGCAACTCGTCAATTTCGCAAATGCGCTTGAGAACCGATACTCGCAAGGCAGGATCCAAACCCTGCATCGTCGTTGATGCGGTTTCTGGCGGAAGCATCGAAAGCACAATTGCGACGTTCTGCGGGTGCTCATCTTGAAGCAAATGAAGCCGAATCATTGGAATCACATCAACCAGAAACGCAAACGGGCTCTCCGCCTCGGCGGCTTTTTCGAGTTTCGTTTGTGGCGTTGCCAAGGCTTGCTCTACCGCCTGCTGAGCAAGATCGACTCGCTCATTGCTTGCGGGTGCATTGCGCCAACGCTGCGTCTCGCTGGCCAATCGCTCCATCGCCGTTGAAAGCTGACTTGCCGACACATCGTCTAGCCGCTTTACCGCATCGAGTACCGAGCTGATATCGCAAGGTTCAAGACGCGACAGGACTTGGGCAGCTTGCTGTTTAGGCAAACTATTCAAGACCACCGCGGCTTGCATCAAACTACTGGAGCGATTCATGTCGACTCGATAAGTATTGGTTGCGCGAAAAAGATAATTCAAAACGACGGCACGAGGTACCGAAGCTCTACTTCCGTTTCTCTATGATCGGAATCAGCTAATTAAAATGCACCTGGCTGGCCAAATGCACGACCCGATTTTTGGCTTTCACCCTTTCGGTCGACGTTCTCACTGGGTGTCGACTCTTCGTCAGTTGACTTTTTGACGAAGACTCGATTCAACTTTTCTGCATCGACTTCGGATGCTTCAAGTGATCTCTTTGCTTGAAGATCACGAACAGTGCTACGAGCCTGAGCCATTCGGCGAGCCATGTTTGGCGTCAGTCGAATACTGGTCGACTTGATGTGCGACATTGCGTCCGTCTCGTAAGTCGCGGTTGTGACACCGCTCGACTGGCCAGGATTTGACGCATCGGATTGGTAACTAGTTTGGCTCATTACGGCGGGGCTAGATCCAAGCACGGTATAAGGGCGTTCCGGCGTGGCCGTGAGCTGGACTTCCGGCGTTTTCCCCGGCAACACGTTGATTGACTGACCACTCTTAAGCAATCGTCCATCTTCGGTTTTGAACATTGGAATCAAAGTGATTGATTTTCGAACGCCACCGACTTCTTCCCACGGCAGCCAAACACTGTATGACGGGCCAAGCCCTGATTCGCTGTAATGCGATTGAAATTCGTCGCTCTTGAAAACGAACTTGACGTCTGGCTTTTCTTCTTTTCGATTTTTTACCGAGTCATCAAATCCATAAACAATCAGTTCGCCATCGGCTTTGATTGCCGTGTTTTCCTCATCGTAAAAATAGAACCGACCACCAAACCCTTTGATGTCTTTTTGACCTGGCTTCGCCATTACGCTGTCGCTCCAGATCGCCGCCATCGACATGGGTTTGGCATCTTCCTTTTGCTTTTCCTGTTTTTCGGCAGAGAGTCGATGAAGTGGATTCCAAGCCGAGTCTTTCTCGCTCAGCCGCATGGAATTTTTGACACCGGCACAACCTGTCATTCCAACAATTAGGAGCAAACCCATTAGTGAAAGTACTTGATGGAAATTGCGGGAGACTAATTTTTCTTGCATTGGATCTTCCTGATCACACTGTATTGAAAATTCTGGTTCGTCATAAAAGCAAGTTGAGATCAAACTGACTCGAACAAAAACAACCGCCAACATCCCAACTCACCTGCGTCGTCCATTACTTGTTGTAAGCAGCCTTCTGGACTTCACTTCCGGCGTCAGCTCCTTGCTCATAGGCCGGCTTGACCTGTGAAGATTCAAAACTTGGCCGTGGAGCTTCGATGACTTGATGAACTGGCAAGTTAGCACCGGAGTCCGGGTAGACAGTTCGAATGCCTTGCTCGGTTCCTTCGTAGCCTTGATGCCCTGTCGCACCGTAGACTTCGGCGACATCGGACAGGCACCAGTGCATTCGATCCATTTCATCGTGATTTTGCATCTCGATATCCTGACCATCCGTGATCAGTGTTGGCGTCATGATGATCAGCAGTTCAGATCGCGATGCAGCGTCCGACTCGAACTTAAACAGCGGGCCAATCACAGGAAGGTCCGAAAGAATCGGAGCACCTCGTTCAATGTGCGTCTTCTCTTCTTGAATCAAACCAGAGAAGACAACGGTCTGTCCCGAACGAGCCATCAAAGTCGTCTGGGCTTCCGTCTCGAAAATCTGCTGTGCTCGGATCGGCTCTCCATTGTTACCGAATCCAATCGTGACACCCGTCTCTTCTGGACCGACCGCAGACTTAACCGCACTGACTTGCATTACGATCATTCCATCCGGCCTAACCCGAGGAGTGACTTCGAGGATCACACCGACATCTACAAATTCAATATTCTGCGTCGTTCCAAAGTTTGACTGAGTCGAACCGGCAACACGAGGTACCGAAGCACCGATCTGAACTCGACCCTGAAGATTTTCCATCGTCATAATGTGTGGCCGACTCAAAACTCGAACGCATTGCTTATCTTTCAAAGCTCGCATTAGCACGTTGACCGACTCGTTGCCCGCAGACAAAACCAAACCGCCATAACCAACGCTGTTGTTGATTCGCCCAACGCCTAGATTCGACAAAGCTTGCCCTGCCAAGGTCTCCTGGAACGTCGCATTTTGATTGGCAGCCGCTCCCGAGTTGAATGGAAATCCAATTCCATTGATTGTGCCATCTGCAGCGACTGAGGTACCACGGTCGAATAGTAGAGAATCTTGAATTCCGACTTCGACTCCAAACTCCTCCAGTGAATCGAGATCGACTTCCGCAATCATGACTTTGACTTTTACCATTGGTGGTCGACGATCAAGTCCACGAATCAGTTCCTCAATTTCAACTCGCTGCTCGGGCGTCGCACTCACAATCAAGCTATTGCTAACCGTTTCATGAACCACGATGACCGAGCGATCGGCTTGGATAAAGGCACCGGTCGTTCGCGGGTCATCGGAATAGATATCGTTCCGCGGATCCAAATAACTATTGATTGCCTCAGCGACATCAATGGCAGGAGCATTGCTCAAGCGATAAACACGCGGGCGGCGGTCAGTCAGGTCTTTGGCGTCAAGTCGATTCAAAAGATCTTCGACGACCTGCAGATCACTCGATGGTCCCGAAGCGATAATCGTATTGGTTCGAACGTCCACAGAAAAACGAAGATTGACCAGCGTTGCACCGTCAACCGCCGTGCCGCCCTGGAGTGGCAACTGGCTAAGACTCGTGTTCTGATTGTTACCAAACTGCTGATTGTCGCCACCGCCGAACAGCGTTTCAAGCATCGTCAACATTGTCTCGGCATCGCCGTTGACGACTTCGAAGACCTTGATTTGCGTTTCTGCATTGGCGATCTTGTCGAGTTTTTGAATCAAAGCTTCGACAAGCTCCATGCTGTTCTCGGGACCAGTTACAACCAAAGAGTTGCTGTTTCGATCAGCCGTTACCCGAACGTCAAACATGATTCCGCTCTTATCAACAACTCGCCCATTAGCGTCGGTCGTTGTCAAACTCAACCTTCCGCTGCCCAGCGTCGAACTGAATTGATCGACTTGGGCCTGCTGTGTTTGCAGTTGTTGGGCTTGTTGATCCGGATTGAATCCTTGACCAGCATTTTGTTGTTGACCGCTGATTGCATCCTGAATCACGACAGCCAATTGCTCAGCAAGCGTGTTTCGAAGTGGAAAGACTCGGACAACGCTCTTCTTGCCCGAGTCATCGACATCGATGCTTTTGAGAAACAAGTCGGCCTCTTGGATAAACTGTTTGGCACCTTTGACGATCACCGTGTTGCTACGAAAGTCAGCTACAACGGTGACAGGTGGACTCGGCAACTGCGTGCCGTCAGCGATATTGAGCTTGTTAAAGTAAGTCAACAATCGCGATTTCGCATCGGCGGCGGACATGTGCTTAAGCGGAAACGCACGGAAGCCACCGGCCTCCATTTCTCCGCCTTCCACATCCATTTCCGTAACCATCTCTTCGACGGCTTTAAGAGCACCCGGCTGTCCAACGACGAGCAAAGCGTTGGGCGTCGAAATTGGCTCAATCGAAGCCGGCCCATTGTTGGCTTCGTAGCTTTCGTCATAGATCTCTTGCAATTGCTCCGCGATGGATTCGCTTTGCAAATTGACAAGTGGAATTCGTTTTACGCGAGCCTGATTGGCGGCTGACTTTTCAGAAATTTGTGCGATGTATTTCTTGACGGTATCAATGTCGTCTTTCTCACCGACCAAAGTAATCAAGCCGGTAGCTGGAT
>CAYMFZ010000283.1:6044-7331 GCA_964389585.1 uncultured Pirellulaceae bacterium
CTTTCACCCCTTGGATGTCTTTAGAATCGACCGTGTCTTGAAGCTGCACACCTGGCGGAAGCGTTATTTGATCTTGGCCGTCTTGAACAATCGTCGTTTGAGGCTGTTCAGGTTGCGTGATGTCTTGCGACAACCCAATCAGGAATACGACTTGTTGAATCGTCGCCAGATCTGCTTTGACTGGATCAATTAATGCAGTGTGAACGACCGTGCCGTTGGCTTTCGTGACGGGCGCTGTGTCGATCCGCTCAACGACTTGATGCCAGCTTTCTCTAAGCTGCTGGTCGCCTTCGTAGCTCAACGTTTGAGTTTCTCGGTCGATCATCATCGCCATTCGTTCTGGAGCGCGAGTCGGCATCTCCACGCGAACGTAGCGGCCATCCAATGAGGAAGACGTTTTGATTCGATTGCCCCAAGTCGATACGACTGAGCTTTCAAATTTCGCCATGTCAACATTTTGCAATTGGTAGACGCCAGTTCGTGGCTTTGGCTTGGGCATCGTCGGAGCTTTTGCAACTCGTGCAGCCGGTCCCTGTGTTTGAATTGGCTGATTCAACGGCCCGCCAAAATTTCGACTGGACTGACTTGGCTCCTGCCAACTAGCAAGCGACGTTGGATAGTCGTAAGTCGCAGCAGGAGACTCTGAAGTTGCGGCAGATTCGGCGAACGGAATTTGCTGCACGGACCGCGTAGGTGAAGTCGCAGGAACAAGCATTCGTGCGCTGGCGGCATCCGCTTGGCCGACGCTGCTGTTCTTCTGCTTGATCTCACTGAGCAACTCGATGGCTGTCGGCCCACCAACAACTGGCGTGTTGGTTTGAAGCGGCTTGAGTGAACCACTCGTGCTGGGCGAAGTCAACGGCCGCAAAGACTCTTGTTGAAACGGCGGAATCGGCGCGAACTGAATATCGTTGTCCTCAAACAAACGTTCCAAGTTCGACTTGGGGGCCGGCTTGTTGTCGTTTTCTTGCGCAACCAGATGCCCGGAGATCAAACAACTTGCGGCTAGCGTGCTGAAGCAAACGAGTGGCTGGCGGAGTTGTGACGCGGTTCGTTTCCAAAATTTGAGCATGTCTCATTCCTTTGAGGGTCAAAACTTGTCTCCATCTTGAGACTCAGAAATGCAATGAGCGGCTCCGCAATGGTGCACGAACGACTTATTTTCGTCGCTACGAACATCCACCGCCAACGTGACGGGATTCACGTGACTTGCAAATTCAGATTCTGGGTCTCAATCAAGAGATATCCTTGACGGCGTACGGGTTACCGACTTCGGACATCCCTAAA
>CAYMFZ010000284.1:0-7327 GCA_964389585.1 uncultured Pirellulaceae bacterium
CCCAAGCTGTTTTGAAATTCGCAATTTCGGTTGGTGTTGGTGGAAGACCGGTCAAGTCAAACGATGCCCGGCGAATCAGCGTCAACGGATCTGCCTGCTCAGCCGGCTTGACTTTTGCTTCGTCCAGCTTCTTGTTGATAAGAAAATCAACAGCGTTTTGATTGGTCGGGATTTCAACTTTGTGAACTGGGCGAAATGCCCACATGTCTTCTGGTTTGTAGCGGCGATAAGTCCAGTCATCGGCCAGTCCACCACTGGTCGGCATGATGTCACCAGCATCCGTAGAGATCAGTTTCTTCTCTTCTTCAATGAATTGTTTCTGTTTCTCTTCGCTTGGCCAAGGTGCGCCATTTTCGACCCAGCTTTTCACCAGCTCAATTTGTGATTCGGTAAGCCGATCGTTTTCCTTGGGCGGCATTTCGTAATCTTCCCAAGCGATCGCCGGCAGCAATGTGCCTTCATCGGAATGGTTAGGGACAATCGCGGGATCGCCTGACTCGCCGCCCGCCAACATCAAATCTCGAGTCAGCATGCTGTAGTCACCTTTGATGTCGTTGGCGTCGTTGCCGTGACAGCCAAAGCACTTGTCTTTCAAAACAGGCAGGACTTTTAAGGTGAACTCCCGTTCAACTTTTTCATCAATAGCTTTCCCGTCAGCGA
This sequence comes from uncultured Pirellulaceae bacterium, assembly GCA_964389585.1. Classification (GTDB taxonomy): domain Bacteria; phylum Planctomycetota; class Planctomycetia; order Pirellulales; family Pirellulaceae; genus Mariniblastus. The sequence continues at coordinate 661 of CAYMFZ010000284.1, forward strand.
AGCTTGCCGATGAAAAAATGAGAGTGGCGATCAATGCGGTCGAGAAATATTTCAAGTGAATTAGATTCATAATTCTGTGGTTCAAAAGATCGGTTTTGAAAGGCGGTTAACATTCATCAAATTGAATGTTACGGATACGATGTTACGGTCACTGCCAATTCCTTCGCCGCGATTGGCGAACTTCTCGACCAGAACATCAAGTTTGGGGGAATCAATATGCTGAAGTATTTTTTGGTATTGAACAAATGTCGTTTCAAGTAATTCAATCTAAATCGCTGTAACTTTGGTGTTTCAGAGGGTGATTACCCCAACTAGGCAATACGTTACTAATAAAATCGTGAGAATTCAGGCATTGTCGCACATCCCTCCAGTTGCACAGTTTCAACGCCCAAGCGCTTTTTCAATTGACCATCCGATTAGAAAAACGGGCGGCGGATTTGTAACCTGAGCTAAAATGCGGGTAAATGAGAGAGGTACGACTTTTGGGTTTGCCAATTTGAAGATTGACGGAATCGAAGATTCGATTGAGACGAGCTATTTGAGGTGATTTGAGAATGACTGATTTTTAATGGACGATCGACAATTTTCTGAGCAGTTTGTGCAACTTCTGACTGAAAATCAGAATCGGATCTACGGCTACATCTATTCGCTGCTGGGAAACTTTGAGCGGTCTGCGGACGTGTTGCAAGAAACGAACCTTGTGCTTTGGCGCAAGAACAGCGAGTTTCGGATGGGGGAGCCGTTCTTGCCTTGGGCGTTCACGATCGCTCGGTTTCAGGTGCTGGCAAACATTCGAGATAAAAAGCGAGATCGCTGTTTGCTTGACGAAGAATTGGTTAACGCGTTGGCGAGTGTTGTCGAGGAGGAGACGAGCCGACTGGATGAGCATCGTACTGCCCTGCGTGCGTGCATGAAAAAATTGAATGATAAGAATCTGAAATTGCTTCGTCGCCGATATTTTGGGGGCCGTTCAATCCAGCAGCTGGCCGCGACTTCACAACGTGGCGAGAGTGCAATCAAAGTCGCTTTGATGCGAATTCGGCAATCGCTGGCCGCATGTATTCAAAATCAAATGAACGAAACAACAAGCTAAGAAAACGGATCGATCAGTGTGCCGGTCGACCAACAGAAGAACTAATATGTCAGAAGAAAAGATTGCGGAATTAGATCGGCTGCTCATCGAGTGGCAAAGCGAGAGCTTAAGCGACGACGGCTTGGTTCGCCTGCGCGAGATTCTCAAAACGGATCGCTCCGCTAAAAAGTATTTTGCCCAGTTGCAAATGCTCGATATCGCGCTGCGATTGGAGGGCGATGTTGCGGATTTGGAAGAGCCCGAGCAAGACTTGCGAAGCGAATTGTTTGATTCAAGGGCTACAGTTGGCGAGGCAGTAACAAAGGTTGAGCCTGCGCGTCGACGCTCGGCAGCAATTAAAATTCGACGTTGGTTGCCGCTGTTTGCAGTCGCTGCGTCGGTGTTTGCGGTTGCAATGCTCGCGCCGGATTGGTTCGGAAAGAAAAAGCCAGATCAGCCGGTGGCTGGCGAAGCGACTTCAACGGGAGTCGCTTTGGTGGCTCGATTGGTTGGCGTCGAATGGCCGGAGGCGGCCAACCAGTTCGAACCGGGCGATTTGGTGACGCCTGGCGAAATCGAGATCGATGCTGGCTTGGCTCAGATTGAGTTTTTCTGCGGCGCGACCGTTGTATTGGAGGGGCCGGCGCGGTTGCAAATTCATTCTGATCTTTCCGCTACGCTTGCGGCTGGAAAATTGAGAGCCGAAGTCCCCCCTGCTGCACGAGGGTTTGCGATCAATACATCTGGTTTTGATCTGGTGGATCGCGGAACTGAATTTGGTTTGTCGGTGAACGACAAGCAGGTTGATGTTCAGGTTTTCGACGGCGAGGTGGAGCTTTTCTCGAAAGACGGTGCTTCTCAAAAATCACTGTTCTCAGGCGAGTCGATACGGCATTCTGGTCGTGGATTTATTGAGGCTGCATTGCCCGAAGGTCACTTTGTAAGCTTGGACGAAATGCAGGCTCAAAATATTGCTCAATCAAAGAAACGCTATGAGCGATGGAAGTCCAGTGTTAAAACGCTTCGCGCCGATCCACGATTGATCGCGTATTTTACGTTTGAAGATTCCGAATTCGACGGTCGTACTTTGCGTTCCAACATGAATGTGAGCGATGGGGAATCGGACGGTGCGATCGTTGGCGCGGATCGGGTCGTTGGGCGTTGGGAGGAGAAAGACGCTTTAGAGTTCAAACATCCAGGCGACCGGGTTCGGCTAAACCTTGAAGGCGAATACGAGAGCCTTTCGTTCGCGGCGTGGGTCAGGATCGATAGTCTTGACCGGTCTTATAATTCCTTGTTCTTGACCGACAGCTATAACTACGGGGAACCGCATTGGCAGATACTTGATACCGGCCAGTTGTTCCTTTCGGTCCGTCCGTCGCGACAAAATGAAATTGGGAAAGTCCATGTCCCTGCCCTGTCTGAGCCTTTTTGGAATTCATCGTTGGCTGGCGACTGGTTTTTTCTGGTTTCCGTCTACGACAATTCTGCCGACGAAATGCGCCATTACGTGAACGGTGAGTTGGTGACTCAGCAGCCGCTTGTTGAAGATCATCACCTAGACAAACTTGTCATCGGCAAAGCTTCGCTTGGCAATTGGGATGACCCGACTCGGGATGACGCGGCGTTCAAGATTCGCAACCTAAACGGGCGAATCGATGAGTTCGCAATTTTCAATGCTCCGATAACTTCACGTGAAGTCAAAGCGATGTATGAAAAAGGAAAACCTTAGAAGAAGCTAACCAAAGCGATTCACCAGCAGTATCTCAAACCCTTTGCTAAACCAAGCGATAGAAGATAAAATTTGGTGGCGATTAAGGAGGAGTTTCGAGGCACAGGTTCAGCTCCACGGATCTTCCACCCCGACGATCCCTTCAAAAGCTGGATCTGACCATGGGCGGATCAGTTTGTTTTCGACGCGATCAGGATACCAACTCCCGTTGATGTACTGCTCAGGAGTTCGCAAGATTTCGGGCCATGTCACCGCAGGAAATGATCGCAACACGCAGTGGTCTTCATCGTAAGTTGCGAACTCCGCTGTTTTCTTAAGCCAAACGAAAACACCGAATGCGTTGTATCCGGGAACGCTCGAAAGTAAATCGTAGGCTTCGACTCCATAATGCAATCCGGTGTTTACGGCGGTTTCCCCATAGTTGTCGATGTAATCATCCATCGAAACGTAAAGCGTGACCTGCGGGATTTCGTGGGGCTTGTGAAATTTCACGGATGCCAATCCGTGACCATCTTCAAATTGCGTCTTCAATAGAAAACCGTCGGGGTGACCGCTCAATGTTTCAATGACTTCACTCGGCAATGGGTTCATCGATGCTCCTGAATTTATTGTGCGGCCCAGAGGTGACTGGCTTCTTGGATTTTCATTTTGAGAACCAGGTTTGCAGACCCCCACTAGATTGTTCGTTCAGTGAAGTTCAAATGTGGACAGCGCAATGCTATTTCAAATTCGTTTCTTCGATGTCGAAAATTAATTCTGCAAAACTTTCCCAAGACTTTTCTACGTCTAGGTTCGCTACGTCAGATGATGTGCCGTCAACCAAATCTATATGCCCGTCCCTGAGCGACACGAGCCAAAACCCTCCACCAGTCGTAATGGCAAAGCAAAACAGTTCCTCGTCAAACAGTACAGAGCCGAATTCCGTGTCAACATAGACTTCTTCCATTTCCTTCAGAGTGTGGCATTCGCAATCAAATGCCAATCTCGCCCAGCCAACCACGGAGAGTTCGCTGAGCCACATCTTGCAGAATTGAGATTTGGAAAAAAGTTCACGAACTCTTTTGTCTTGAACATCTGAGATACTCAAGCTGACAATCTTTGTCTTTTCTTCAATGCGTGGCCTAAAGAAATCACGAATTGACGAGAATTCTGAAACGAGTTTTTCGTTCATTATCTAGTTTCCGTCGTTGTCTTGGCTGTTGGCTTTTCGGGCTCTTTCGGGCAACAATTTTTGGACACCGTCCGTAGTCGAGCAATAACAGATGTTCTAATGACGGTAGATAGAATCTGCAAATTGCCCGTCTCGATTGGGCGGATCGTACCCAGCGGATTGATCAAATGGCACGTGGTAGTTTGGGGCGCTTGAGTTTTGTTCGGTCATGGGCAAATTGTTTCGGCGACATTTACCCTTGCCAAGAAACATGGTTCAACCACTTGGCGAAGAGAACTCAAAACACTATTTTCAATATGCCAGATCAGACCAATACTTTCATGCCCGAGTGGCGGAATTGGCAGACGCTCAGGATTTAAAATCCTGTGTCCTTACGGACGTGCGGGTTCAAGTCCCGCCTCGGGTACTCGAAAAAACAAGGGGTTTGCTGACTCTTCAGCAAATCCCTTTCTCTTTTTAGAAAACCAACTCGGAACAGATTCGGAACATTGCCCTATAGATATGGCATTTGCGTCGATTTACTTCTCACGGGATTTTGCCAATCATTTTCTTCGTAACAAAAAGCGAGAAGAAAATCATGGCTTCAATATCACCAGATTCGAAATCTGGAATCTACTACATTCGATTCCGCTACAACGGTCGAAACGTCAACCGTTCACTTGGAACAAAAGTTAAACAACAAGCACAGGCTGCAAAAATCAGTAGTGAGGAGCGTTGCAATTTACTCGAACGAGGCATCGTTCAGCTTGACGCTGGTGTTGATCCCGTAAAGTTCATTCTTACGAATGACAAGTCGGTCAAGTCTTCTCAAGTCAAACCAGCCACGCTCACAGAGCTTTTCGAAAGATACGAAAACGAGATCCCATCAACATCGAAAGAGCAGAGCACTTTCAACGGGGAGCGTAGGCATCGAAAGCATCTTCTTCGACATATTGGTCACAGGACCGAACCACAGTTCCTGACCACGGCTGACTTACAGAGATACGTTGATAAACGATCCAAAGATAAATATCGCGGAAAGCTAATTGAATCAGGAACGATTGAAAAAGAAATCACGACGTTCAAATTGATCTGGAACTGGGCAGTACACAGCGGCTACCTCGTTGGAAAGTTTCCACATAAAGGCTTAGAGATTCCAAAGAAAAAAGCTAAGCCAAGGTTTATGACCAAAGGCGAAATCGAGACTAAGATCAACAGAGGTGGACTTACCGATGAGCAAATCAAGCTCCTTTGGGAATCTCTATTCTTAACTGTCGAAGAAATAGACCAGATGCTGACTTCGGCGAAGAAACACGCATCTTGCAACTTTGTTGTCCCCATGCTGTATTTTGTCGCCCATACAGGAGCACGTAGATCAGAAATCCTCAGATCTCGAATTGACGATTTCAATTTAGACAATGGCATCGTTACAATCCGAGAAAAGAAGAAGGTTCACAGTCAGAAACTCACTTATCGTCACGTCCAAATGTCAGATGAGCTTTGTGAGGTGATGGCGGATTGGTTTGCCAAGCACCCGGGTGGCCAATACACAATCTGTGAAAATCCATCCGAAATCCCGCTCGGTTTAGAAGAAGACCAGCAAGGTATGTCGCAAGACAAGGCACATTACCATTTCGACAAAACACTTGATCTAGCCAGCTGGGGCTTTGTTCGAGGCTTTCATGTCCTGAGACACAGCTTTGCTTCGAATCTAGCCGCAACTGGGATCGACCAGCGAGTCATTGACGAATGGATGGGGCACCAAACCGACGCGATGCGAAAACGCTACAGACACCTCTTTCCTAAGCAAAAAAAGTCAGCAATCGACTTAGTATTTAGAAGGAAGCGGTAGTAAGCCGTGATTCTGATACCGTTCGATTTCTTCAATCGAAACTTCCCATTCGCAAGAATCACCGAATCCAGTGTCACGCTTGGTCGCGTTGATACGCCCTAAGCGGCACCATTCACGAACTGTGTAGCGACTCTTGCCAACTTTGTCGGCAACTTCAGTAGTTGAAAAAAATCTCTTTGGAGATTCAGCTGGGCTTTGAATCGAATCAATTGTTGTTTTCAACAGTTTCAGCTGCTCTAACAACTTCTCTTGATTATCAAGCAGAATCGAGTTTTGAGATTCAACTTGTTGTAAATGAGAAAAAAGAAATTCGCTCGATGTTACTGGAAGACGGTTTGCGGAATGCGATTGCATAGTAATTCTCCATCATTGACGACACTTGTCCGTGTCATCAGGTGTCAATTGGAGAACTAAACCGTCACGAGAGCTTGGTGCGTGAAATCAGGGACCAAGTGTGGTTGGACAGCGTTCAAAAGAAAAATTGAATCTTTGTTTGTATGCCACATTTTACCAATGCAGTCCCAATGCAAACAGGTCATTTCAATCAAATTCAGAAAGGTTTGATTTTTAGTTTCCTTGCAACTGAAACGGCCCGAAAATGATTCAACAATCCATTTTTTAAATGAAGTCACTTGGACGAGACCACACATCCCATCGTTTCTTGATAGGCTAACAACTGCTGAACAGCCACGCCTCTTAATGATCTGCTCAATGGAGCCACAGCCAATTTCACCATTATTAAGTCGCGATTTAAGGTGATAGGGGTAGAGGCGACAAAAACCGAGTTAAAGTAAATCTTTGTTGCATACTGATGGTATGGAATTTGAAAGGGAGGTCAGGCTGTTACAAGCTTTGGTGTGA
>CAYMFZ010000285.1:0-7301 GCA_964389585.1 uncultured Pirellulaceae bacterium
TCCAATCGAAGTCAAAAAGAGAACGGCCTACGTTCCAGATGATCCGCAATTATTAAGCGATCTTACCGACGAACAGCATCTGAAGTTCCAAGCCAGCATTTATGGAATTGAAAATCCAACCGACGCCATTCGCGACCTTCTTCAAATGTTTGATTTGGAAAAAAAGCGTCACGCCGCGGCGTCGGCTTTGTCGCGAGGAATGCGTCAGAAACTTGCGATTTGCTGTGCCTACTTGCAACAGCCAAAGGCATTGTTGCTGGACGAGCCGATGACAGGGCTTGATCCCCAAGCGATTCGTGTACTCAAACAATCAGTCATCGATCAAGCGGCTTCTGGTGCAGCGGTGATTATCAGTTCGCATTTACTCGCCATGGTGGAAGACATTTGCACACATGTTTTGGTGTTGAACTCGGGCCGCAGCAAATTCTTTGGAACTTTGGATCAATTACAAAAACGATTTTCCGGTGATGACCTCGAATCAACCACGCTTGAAGCAGCATTCTTCTCGGCACTTTCAGAAGTTGAAGACCAGTTGGCAAATGAACTTGCAAACGATTCGCAAAATCCAAATGAGACATGTCCGGTCAATCGCGGATAGTTCCCACGATAACCCTGTCTCAATTGACAACCAAAAATTCAAATCTTAAGTACTGACCCGATGGACTTTGCAATAAACAAAATTTGTCATCCTGCCACCATGGCGCTTTTGCGTAACCAGTTCTCGGCAAAGCTTGCCGGAATCGTTAACGCGTTTGGGAATCCACGAAGAAAAGTGTTGGCTGTCGTTGCCGTCGTGATGGGGTTTATTTGGCTGTCGCAAGCGATCGCAAGTATCATGCTTCGCGAGTCAGCAGATCCTGAAAGACTGAAGCTTTGGATCCCCTTGGGTTTGTTCGTTTATTCAATCTGGCACGTCATAAAGATCAGCCTGCGAAAGCCCGTTGAGCCATTCGAGTGGACGCCTGCGGAGCAAGAGCTAGTCTGTGCTGCTCCGATCACTCGGACGCAGTTGATCGGCTATCGCATGGCTTCGATTGTTAGTTCAGCCGCAGTCAAAGCAATTTGCTTTTCAGTTGTTATGATTCCAGATCTCTCGGTTTGGGTGTTTGGACTGCTGGGAATGTTCCTTGGCTTATTGATGGTCGACTTGATTCGTGTCGCGTTCGAATTGTTCTTTCATGGACTTTCAAAACGTGGAATGGCCGTCGGCCGATGTATCGTGGTTGGCGGGATAGTCGGAGTACTTGGGTGGGCATTGGCCACAAGCTTGCTCGGTTCTGACTCGTCCAACGAAATTGCTTCGCCGGGAGCGTTGATATTCTTTCAAGGACTAATTGGAAAGCTCATTGGTCTTACAGAAACGACCGTCGGCGTGCTGTTTTTGCTGCCTTTCAAGCCAGCGGCAGAATTTATTCTGTCAGACGGAATTTCGTCATCAATGTTACTCGCGTCAGGGCTGTCCATTCTGCTGGTCGGTTCGTTGAGCATGGGAGTGTTCCTACTGGATCGGTGGGCAACGAAGCGACGGCTTGTCTTCGAAAAGAAAGCGTTCGCCCGTTCCTTGAATCGTCGCGCCAGCGTTTCACAAAAGAAGCGCGCGGCCAGGCGATTAGTTTCCGTGCCATGGAAGATGGGCGGGTTCGGCACGTTGGCTTGGCGACAGTTGTTGGGAGCGTACCATTATCGAATGACAGTTTTGGTAAGTCTCGGTATTCCAACGGGACTTTGTTGCATTCCGCTTTTGGCTGACCACAACTCTTTGATGATGTTAATGAATATCGTCGCCGGACTTGTGTTTTATTCGTTCTTGCTTCTTCCTTCGGCTTTGATATTGGATTTCCGGCGAGACGTTGATCGCTTTTCAGTCCTCAAGTCCCTACCAATTCATCCCTTTGTTGTCACGATTGGACAACTGGCGGCTCCGGTTCTTATCTGCTCGGCTTTTCAGTGGGTGGTTTTGACCATTGCGGTTTGCATCGGACCAGTCATCGCATGGCAAGCGATTATTGCAGCGGTTTTGCTTCTTCCAATCAACACGCTCATCTTTTCGATCGAAAATTTTGCTTTTATGCTTTCGCCATACCGAAGAAATCGCGAAGGCATCGACGTCTTTCTCAGAACCATTTTGACGTTTACCGGAAAAGGCATTTTGTTTGCGTTGGGTTTGGCTTGCACGCTTGGCTGGGCTTTTGCCTCCCGCGGTTTATGCCAATGGCTAGAGTTTCCAAGTGCCGCCGGCGCAGTTTTTGGAATCGGTGCCTGGACGATGGCATGTTTGGTTGCCGCCGCATTCGTGTTCGGAATTGTGAGGCTGTACGACAGGATGGACGCAAGCGAAGTCGTCGTTTGATAACACCGAGTGGGTAGGAACGATGGGATGGCGTGATTCGTGGGCCGTAAGGCATCGGGCTTTGCATCGTTTAGATTCAGCAAATGTTTTCCTTTTTTGCGCGGTCGATTGGCAACTGGTACGAAATCGAAATGCATAACGGTTGAGATAGTCACCTGTTTGATTTGCCTGGCCGCTTACGCGTCACGGCTCACGTTGTATTTGAGACTGCACCGGTCGTCGTGGTCGTTTTGGCGTCACGTTGCTTACGGATTGATGACCCGATCCCAAGCCGTGCCGATTTGATGAGCTCCATATTGCAGGTACGATCGCCCGACATCGTGGAGTTGTTGAAAGTTCTGTGAGCACTTGTTGCAGCAGTTTTCGATTGGAACCGTAATCAGTTTAGGGACCATGCGACAAACCTGTTGAGGAACGCAACGTCGAACGCGGTAAGGAATATTTACCGTGTAAGTCCGAACATGCTCGCGGGCTACTTTTCGTGCGACTTTGGTCATCACAACGCGCTGACGCGTCTCAGGCATGTTGACCCAATAAGTTTCAGTCCGGATTTGTGGGATGTCGCGGTACTTCGTTTTCATGACGGTCTTAGTTCGAACTTCAGGGATCATGACCATGTAGGTTTGGATCTTTTTGTCGGTGACGGTCCGAGTTTCAGTTCGATAAGTCGTTCGCGTCTTAATTTGTGGAACCATTTCGACGACTTTTTTGGTTTCGAATACGGGAACCTTACGCTCAACATCTCGGTAAGCTGTTTCCGTTCGAATCTCTGGAACCATTTCGGTGTATTTGACTTCTCGGATTTTAGGAACTTCGACGTACACCGTTTTTTGAGACTCGACATATTCCATTTGAGGAACTTTGACGGTGTAAGTCTCGGTGGTGTCTTTGGCGACACGAACCGTGTACTCTTCCGTTCGGATTCGGAAGCGTTCCTTAGGAACCTTGACGGTGTAGTTTTCAAGAGCGTCCTGGACTTGCCTAGTCATTACCGGTTCCTTGCCAAGTCGGAATCTTTGAACGGGATCCTTGTATTTGAATTCGATGTTGTCGGACAATTCTTCCTTGGTTTCATACTCGATGAATGGAATCAACTTTGATTCTGTTTCGGTTCGAACTCGGTTCCGGCTTACTGTTCTTGTTTTTGGCACCCAATGATACTTGGTAACCGTGAACTCTTGCATCCGAGTTGACTCTTTATAATCCAACACGTTCAAGACAGCTTGTCGAGTCTCGGTCTTGTACTTCGTGACAGGGATCATCCGGGTTTTGGTTTCAGTACGCTGGACGAGTTGTGGAACCTGATACGGCACACGTTGCGGAACTTCTCGGTAATCCGTGTACGGAACCTTTTGAGTGACGATCCGAGGGCACCAAACGTTTTTGAAACACGATTGTGTTCCCGCACTGCAAGTCGTGCATCCGCAAGCATCGGTGAAAACGCTACAGACGGGAGTATGGCAAGTTTCCTTTCGCCAGCGACCCATGTCACGTGTGATCGTTCGGTATTTAGTTACAGGAACTTGCCGTGTAATCGTTCGGTAAGCCGTTCGCATTTGTTGAAAAGGAATTTTAACCGTGTAGGCGCGGGGAACGTGTTCAACGTAAGGAAGCTTAACTGTATAAGTCTTCGTCACGGTCCTCGGAGTTTGAATCTTAATTGGAAACGTTTTTGTGATCGTTTCTTGATAGGCTTCGTTTACATAATAGGTCTCTTGCACAGCCTCGGTGTAAGGGACTGAAACGTTGTACTTAACCGCTTGTGGCCTGTCACTTGGAACTTGGTATCTCTTGGTTTCGCGATAGGCGCCTGTTTTTTCTTCATAGTCCCAATATGGCTCTTGAATGTCTCGAGATGACTCAACCACGCGGTACCTTCTTATCGGGCGCTGCTTGATCACTTCAACATATTCGATGTAGGGTTCACGAACTTCACGAGTTCGAACTTCGGTTACGTATTCGACGCCACCTTTCTCCCGCTGTTCTTCAACCATTCGGACAACGGGTTTACGAACCGTTTTGACTTTGGCAACTTTTTCGTAGTCGGTGACCATTCGAGTTCGCTCAATGGGAACTTCGACTGAGTAGCGTTTTTGATAAGGTTCTTTATCGACTACGACCTTGTAAGTCGTTTCTTGAATTTCTTTTTCCTCAGGGACCATGACCGTGTACGGAACCTCTACCGGGACTTGAAAAGCCTCCTCCCGAGGAACGAGAATTTCACGCTGCATTGGTTTGGGAACCATGACCGTATAGTTCTCTTGAACTGGAACCTGGAATTCCTCTTTTAAATTGACGGTATAGTTTCGAGTGCGTTGTTGTTTGACTTGGACCGTATAGGACTGTGTTCTGGGAACGTCGTCATAAACTGTGTGGTAGGTTCGATAACGCTTCTGCCGAAGCTCTTGTCGATACCGCGTTTCCATGACATTGATGAAGCGTGTTTCCCAACGTGGAACGTAAATGGTTGCGGTTGCGCATTGAGGCTGACAACCGCATGAGCAACCTGCGCCATGATTTTGAATTACGCCTTGTTGAATCGGTGCCGGCGAAAGCATTGGACCGTTCGAGATGATTGGCCCGTTAGAAAAAAGATCCGAACGAGTTCGCGGAAGAGTGGAACCTTGTACCTGTCCGGGAGCGGCTTGATTCATTGGAACTGTCCAATTCATCAAGCCCTGTCCATTCTGATTCGGAACAAGTGGGCCTTGTGATTGATCAAGCGAATTCCCTTGTTCGTCCACTGGGCCCGGTGCCGGTAGTTGGGCAGGACGAAGCGTTGTCGTTCGACCGGTATTTGATGGCGGCAAAAATCCGTTGAAGCCATTTGGGTTGTCCCCCGGCTGTTGCAACATCAACTGACCGGTGTAATTGTCGCTCGCGCCTTGCGACTGGAAGTTCACATTTGGTTCCTGAGCTCCCGCTCGTGCGCGTGTCCGTGTTACGCCCAGCGATTCATTGTCATTGGGAAGCTTGGACAGATCGAGCTGGCCGAACTCAACGAAAGTTAGAGTCTCTTGGTTGCCAGATAACTCAGAAGGGGGCGTTGGTAGTTCTTCTGAAGTTTGAATCTGTGATTTCACTCCTTGATCGGATTGAATCGGTTCGTTCAAAGCACTGCTTGAAAACTCACCTGTGATTCCAACAGCAATCAGGCAGCCCAGAATGGCAAGCGGCAGAATGAGTTGTTGATACTTCATACGATTGGCGAACGGGGAGCTTTCGGCGCAAGATCGGCGCCCTATGAATAAACTACCTATTCAGGCTAGTTGCGAATCACCGGATTTCAACCAATATTCGTGGGAAAACGCGGAGCAATCCTCTTCTGGTCGAGCAAGAATGGCCGTTAATTCGTTGAGCCAAGTTCGTGGCCAGAATTCCGCCAAAAATGGTGTGGTGAGAGTTCAATCAGCGACTTTTCAATCGGTGGCTTGAATCGCTTTGGCAATCGAATCCACGACGTGACGCCCACCCTCGGTTCGAGGCTCGAAATGAAATCGACGAGAGTCGACACCGGTCTGTTCGATAGAAATTGACAGGTCGATCGGCGGCAGGAACTTCTCGACGCGCATCGCCCATTCAATGATCAGAACAACGCCGTCGTCAACATTTTCATCGAGACCAAGCTCATCAATTTCGCTTGAATCGTTGATCCGATAGGCATCGAGATGCAGGAACGGCAAGCGGCCTTCGTGAGGTACAGCGATTGTGAAAGTCGGACTGACGACTTCGCCATTGGGAATGCCGAGACTCAATCCAATCGCCTGCGTCAGCCGAGTTTTACCACTCCCAAGTGTGCCGTTGAGACCAATGACGAAGCCTGGTGTGAGCGATTCACCAATCGCCGTTCCCAAACGCGTGGTCTCTTTTTCGGATAAGCTTTCGAAGACGTCCATCAATGAATGTAGCCTTTTGGTGTGTAGGTAATCGAGTTGCCATGGTGGTCAAGCGTTTGAAGTTCCTGATGCAAATCAGTCGCGGCACCAAGAACAGTTAATTGACATGGAACATTTTTGTCCGACATCAGATCGGCAATTTCCGTTTGTCGAACCGCCAAGATCAGCTCAAAATCTTCGCCGTCCGAAAGTGCGTGTTCAATCGCCTTCGTTGGATCATTTTCGCGAACGTCAGGAGAGACTGGAATGGCTTCCATGGCAAAATCAATTCCCACGCCACTCGCTTTGGCCATTGCATTCATATCAAGCGAAAGTGAGTCGCTCGCATCCGTGGCTGCGTTGATGTTGTAGTTCGCTGACAAGTAGTTTGCTAACTCGATTCTCGGTTCGAAGCTTAAATGCCGCCCGTGGATGCTTCCGCCAAATGTTCCCGACACGACGATCCCATCACCAGGTTGAACTCCATCAATCGACCAGCCCGTCAAATTTGGATCGCGATGCCCAAAAACCGTCGCACTGATTACCAACGGGCCGTCCCATGTGTTCGTGTCGCCGCCAACGATAGAAACATCGAACTGCTGCGCCAGTTCTTGAACACCGGCGAAAAGTTTTTTGGCGAGTTCGAACGTGTCCGATTCAAAGTGATTTGGTTCGCGCGGCAAAGTGAAGTTGAGAACTGCGGCAAAAGGCTGGGCTGCCATCGCAGCCAGGTCGCTAAGGTTTACGGCGAGTGCCTTTCGTCCGACAAGTTCGGCTGACTCGCGGCTCAAATCAAAATGAGTACCTTGGGCGATGGAATCTGTTGCGACCACGGTCGCTTGTTGATTAGGCGAGAGTACCGCTCCGTCGTCGCCAATACCAACGAGTACGTTATTGGCGTAGGAGTTGGGCTGGATTTGGGATTTTAGCCAATTGTGAAATTGGTGTTCCATCGTCGTGGATCGGAAGAAGTTTGTGCATTGAATGAATGGCCATCAAGCCAGAACTATCGTACGACAAAAAAAGAAAACCGCCAGCCACTCGGGTTGGCTGGCGGTCTTCCGTGATAACCGTTG
>CAYMFZ010000286.1:0-4749 GCA_964389585.1 uncultured Pirellulaceae bacterium
TCCAAGCTGACGCATGTTGTTGAGACACTCGGTGCGGCGAGCTGCTTCGCGAACCGTTTGAACGGCTGGTAGCAACATCCCAATCAAAATTCCGATGATCGCGATGACTACCAGAAGTTCGACTAATGTGAAGCCTGAATTCGAATTTCGGGAGGTTGAAACTCTGCCGTGAAGAAACATTTTTTTGCCTTTGTAAATGGTGCGAATTGTTGTTCGCAATTTTTACAAGGCGTCGATGAAGAGAAGATGAAGGCGTCGTTAAAAGCAGTTGAAGCTGACATAGTCTTTTCTTAATTTGTTCTTCATCGGAGCTTAATGTTGAGGTTTCAGTCGTGCGCAAACATTGACATGTCAATGAGTTTCATCTGTCGCAAATCGGCTGCGAAAGTTGGAACCGCGCCGGTGGAAATGAGTTTGGAATTCGTAAATTCGAACAAGGAGTTCTTTAAGTAGTCTCCATCCACCGGATGTTCAATTTCAGTCAATTGGGAAACCGTCGGGCGCCCATCTTTGATGCTGATTTGGCAAACGAGATCTACCGTCGACGAAATCGCTCGCTGAACCATCGGAAAGTCATAACCTTGTTGAGCCAGCAAGAATTCAAGTCGTGTCAGTAAACCGTCGACACAATCGGATGACTCGGAAAACACAATCGAGCGTGAACCAGAAAGTATGCCCAATGTCAGACGGGCGAGCTGCTGGCCCAGCGACTCTTGATGAATTAATGTGACGTTGGGATTTAGCTCTGATTGTTTTTGGTGCAGTTCGAAGACTGATGAGAGACTCTTGTCACTGAGTTTGGTCGCAGACATGTCGATGATGTGAGCAAGATTCAAGTCAGTTGGTAAAGCTTCGTCACTAAACCAAATGCCATTCGACGGAGCAAGGTGTTTTCCAATGTCCGCCATGAACTGACAAGCGTGTGCTCGTTGGGTTGAGGAGACGGCAATCGACTTGCCGAGTCGTAAAGCGGCGACCAGGAAGTTGAGGATCGAATTGGACGCGATGGGTTCCTTCGCCGTGAAGCTCGGTTTGGCAATCGACAATGAGCGCGCTGACTGGGCGTTGCGAACGAAGTAGACTTCATCGCCGCCGGTCAACTGTTTGCACGCAAATGGTTTTTGTGGAGTTAGTTCACTGGCCAACAGCCGCTCAACGAAGTCAAGCAATTCTTCTGTGTCGGGCTGGGTCGCAGGCTTTTCCCAATCACCTTGTCTTTCAACCAGCATCGTCCCTTCGTAGTCGACGGCAAGTCTTGTAACCCCTTTGAGTTGATACAAGTCGCCAATCATGGGTTGGTTGGCGAAAAGATGGCTCAGCTCGGAGTCCAATTCCAACTCGATGTATTGATCGTCTTTCAATTCGACCGATTTGAGAGGCTGGCCTGAATCAGCAATAAAATCGACCGCTGAGGTTGAGTTTGCGGATTCAAACAAAGCCAGTTCGAATGGGAAGATCTCAATCTTGCATGTCGCAGGAAGCAACGTTCGTTCACCGGGGCAAATTGTTTGTTCATCGACTTTGACCTCCGTCTGACCCATCACGAACAGTTCCCACTGTCCTTGTGATCTCGTCAAAACGCCCGTGTCCGAGCCTACGTAATTGCTCTTTAGACAAATGTCATTGTTCTCTCCCGAGCCGATGCGAACGACTTCGCCGCTGAACTCGTTTCGAATCGGCTTGCCTTCCCCAATTCGGGAAACATTAATAACGAGCGCCATTTTTTGAAAAGACATGCTGGTTCCGTCTTGCACCGCTTGATTGAGAATTCGATTTATGAAATTGAATCGATCGGAAGCGAGCTTGCAAACTGGTTTTTCGTAGGCTTCCCCAGCTAACAGCCAGGTGAATGTTATTGTCAAAGGAGTGGTCCGTTTTGCTGACTTAGCCGGTACCTGTTCTTTTTAGTTTGCCCAATCTGTCATAACGAATTCCCGCGCTAAGTCGAACTGCTTCCCCAGTAGCTTCATGAGTGCTGGTTTGTGGAAACTTATAGGTTCGTAATGACTACACAAATTAGAGCTGTTGGGATGTCGCAAGAATGAAACTTGCAAATTGTTCGCGTGCAAAACTCGAATTGCTTTGGAAGCTTTCAAAAAATGCTTTAGAATTTGGGGATCATACCGGATCTTGAATTCGGATTTTGCCTCGTACTTCTTCTTCCGCGCAATGGTTCAAACACTCGACCCCTATTTCGAGTTATTGGGAATTCCTCAATCCGAGCAGCCAGCGAATTGTTATCGATTGCTGGGGATTCCTGAATTTACTGCAAACAAAGACGTAATCGGCAACGCGGCCGCACGTCAGATGCAATTTCTGCGCCGAGTCGGAGGCGACCGTTACCTGGACGAAGTCCAAAACATTCTTAACGAAGTTGCTGCGGCCCGGATTCTTTTGTTAAACGACAACAAGAGAACAGAGTACGATCAAAAACTTCGCGTCGATTCAAGTCACGCAATCAAAAAGCCGCAACAGGCTGCCAAGGAATCTAAAACAAGTGTCGCCGACGTGCCGACCGTCCAGTTTGTTCAACTGACTGGAACACGAGTTGGTCGTGTCACCAATCTTCGGTCTGCTGAGATCAAGATTGGCTCGACTCCCGATTGTCACGTCTTGATCCAGGAGACAGCCAATTCGCAGGCTTGTGTGACTTTGGAATGGAACGGCAAGACTTGGCAGGCTTATTCGCTCAATAGCATATTCGTTATCTCGGGCTATCGGGTTTTGAAAACTTACGATCTTAACGATGGGGATATTATTCGAGTCGGCCCGTTGGGACCAGATTTGCAGTTTGTGGAATTGATTGACGGTCAAATTCTAGTCGACGAAATGGAAACGCAGGTCCCGCAGCACACACTTCAACCGAAAACAAAACGCACTTCAAAGCCTAAGCCGGCGCGACCCGTTAACGACAGTCAGGTTTTGGATGATCTTGAAGATCTGAGCGCATCGCGATCGAATTCCGGGTCGCGATCAGCAAAATCGCTCGGAAGTTTATCGAGAAAGCGAAAGTCCAGTGGCTCTTTCAAATCCGCTGGTTCGAAATCCAAATCGCCAAAGTCGAAAAAGAAGAAGTTTCAAAAACGAGTTGCGAAATCAGATTTCAATTGGGCGATCGCCATTTTTTGGTTAGTCGTCGGTAGCGTGATTGCCGCAATCGTTGCCGGAATGTTTTTGATGTAGCCAGTCTTTTTTCAGTCGTGAAACTTATGAGCACATTTCAAATCTTGAAAAAGACTCCGCTTGGAGAAAGCAAATACAACGAAGTCTTTCGTGTTGAGGTTGAAGGACATAAATCGGCATTTGCTTTGAAAACACTGAAAGCGATTCATCATGGGAATCGTTCCTTGAGAACCCGATTTAGTCGAAACCCCATTGTTTGGTCACGAAATCCGCACCGCAATTTGTTGAATGTGGTTGAGGCTGAAGAAGAGTCGACCAGCGTTGTGTTGGAGTTGATGCCAGAGTCAGTTCAGTCTCGTTTGCTCGAGTTGCCCTTGCCCAGTCGCGAAGGCTGGGTGGCAGAAATGCTGCGAGGCGCTCTTGAAGGGCTGAGTCATATTCATTCGATGAAACAATTGCATTTGAACTTGAAGCCTTCCAATTTGTTTATCGATTCAAGCGGAATCTGCAAACTTGCGGATGGATATAATGTGTCATTGCCCGCCGACGGAATGTTGCCGTTGCCAACAGGCTCGCGTCGCTATCTTTCTCCCGAGCAGATTCGAGACGAGGAACTCATCGGCCCAGCTACCGATATCTACGCTTTAGGAATGATTGCAACCGAAGCTCTAGTTGGAAGAGCTTTCGAGTCGCACATCGAGAAGATTCAAAAATGCGACCGCGACGACTCTACGTTTTGGTATTCATGGCACGCCGATTCGGCAAATGCCAATCCGGATTTGCTTTCGCTTGAACCAGAATTGCCATCAATGATTTTGACTATCGTCGACAAAATGATTTGCAAAGAGGTTGAAAATCGTTTTGCTAATGCGAAAGAAGTCTTACAAGCGATGGACGACGCGGAGTTGGCTTTGCCGTCGGCGGATCAACTTCCAGCGGCAGCCAAAGAACCGAGTCCGGCAATCTTAAAGCCGAAGCCAGAACTAACTCCAAAGACTACTTTGCGAGTTCTCTCTGGTCCGAAAACGGGACGACGGCTCGGGTTGGTTGGTGAGTCGAATAAGCTCTCGATGAGCAAAGTGTTTGGCGAAGAAAGCATGACAGGCGAAGCCGTAATGGGCCCCTGTGTGCTGGAGTGTTGCATCAATCAAGCCCGGACCGATGAGCCAGACACCATCGCGTGGCAGATTGAAAACCTTAAGTCGCAACCTTTTGTCCTCAACGGAGTGTTGCGAAACGATAACCCCGTCATCGAAGACGGTGACATTATTCGTATGGGGCCCGTTGGGCCGGACTTGCAAATGGTGCTGCCCAAGCCAGTCGAATCGAAACTTGCTGACATCAAGAAACAACTGGGCACGATTTCAGTTCCAGTCAGTATTCGTCAACAAAAATCGGCCACACTCAAGAAGCCGAAATTCAAAACGCAAAAAGTGAAACCTTCGGTCGCCGTTGGCGTATCCGAAGTCTCTGACCCCGGCGACTATGTGATCGGCGCTGACATCGAAGATTCGGCTGATGATTGGAATGAAGAGTCTTTCGTCGAAGAGCCAGACGTTTTCTCAGGCTTCGAAGTGGAGGAGCCAGCAAGTACGCCCGAGCAAAAATCGCTTCAACAAACATCGC
>CAYMFZ010000286.1:4849-7251 GCA_964389585.1 uncultured Pirellulaceae bacterium
GAAGTGGAGGAGCCAGCAAGTACGCCCGAGCAAAAATCGCTTCAACAAACATCGCCCCAACCGATCGAATTCGACGAGCCACGCCCGAAGGCAAAAGTGGAAAACGTTGCTGAGTCGGTGGCGAGCAGCGAAGAGAAAGCGGCCGGCTTGTTTGGCGCAAGTCAGCCAATGTTGATTGCGATGGCGGCAGCGAGTGTTGTTGCATTGTTAGGGTTGGCTTGGTTGTTTTTGAAACTAATCGGAATCGTTTAAGCAAATAGTGAAGAGAGAATAAGCAGATGATTGCAGATCAATCTGGGCAAGTGCCTGTCGGTATCGACTTGGGAACGACCGAATCCGTGTTGGCTTATATCGACGATTCAGGTGCCGTTCATACTTGGAAGCCCGCTGGTGGAAGTGCTCTTCACGCCAGCGCCGTCCTCGTCGGCGACGACATCGTCGTTGGAGATGAAGCGGTGCGAAATGCAGATGCTTCTTCAACGTTGATTGAGTGTTTCAAGCGAGATATGGGCAAGAGCCATTGCTCCAAAACAGTCAATGAGATCAAGGTGCCGCCTGAAATTCTCAGTGGATTCGTCTTGCAGCACTTGCGCAATCGTGCCGAAGATGACATTGGCACAATTACCGATGTCGTCATTTCCGTTCCCGCCTATTTTGATGCAAAGCGCAGACAAACCACTCAAGAAGCGGGACGTCTTGCCGGCATGAACGTGGTTGCGATCATCAATGAGCCAACCGCGGCGGCGATTGGATACAGCTACCACCAAGGCCTTTTGGATTCATCGAAAACGACATCAGAGCAAACGTTGTTGGTTTACGATTTTGGTGGCGGTACATTCGATGTGACGCTGCTTCGATTCACCGAAGACAGATTCGTTACGCTTGCGACCGATGGCGACGTTCGGCTTGGTGGTTTCGACATTGATGAACGGCTCGCGAATTTTCTTGCGGAAGCATTCGTAAAAGAGAAAAAGCTTGACCCGCGTTCTACGCAGGTGGGCATCAAAGATCTAATGGCGGTTGCCAATGAAACGAAACATATTCTCACGAGCGAAAACGAGCATGTGGCGCCTGTCGTTTTCAACGGTCAACGCGCCAATATTCGTGTGACGCGACGGCAGTTTGACGAGCTGATTGGTCCCTTCATCGAGCGAACGTTAACGACTTGTGAAGATGTCTTGTACGCTGCCGGAAACGTGAAATGGGATCAGATTCACTCGGTGTTATTGGTCGGGGGATCAAGCCAAATTCCTTACATCAGTGACAAGCTCGAATCACTGACTGGCAATCGACCGCAGAAGATTGGCAATCCTCAGGAGTTGGTTGCCGAAGGCTGTGCATTGTACGCGGCGAACCTGTCAAAACATCATCAATTGAATTTTGATATCGCCAACGTCAATTCTCATAGCTTGGGAATTCGGGGGCGAGACATCGAAACGGGTCAGCCAATGAACCGGATCCTTGTCCCACGAAATACGACGCTTCCTAAGACCGTCCAGAAAAAGTTCGTCACTTTTAAGGACGGCCAGAGAAGTGTTCGACTGATCTTGCTTGAAGGCGAAAGTGAGAATCCTGATCTCTGCTATGAGGTTGGCAAATTTCGAGTGGAATTGGGACCTGGAGTCATCAAAGGCGAAGTCATTCATGTTTTCTGCAACTATAACACTGACGGTACGATACACGTTTCGGCAGAGTTGACACGGAATAACCGCTCGGGAACGTTGGAGATTCAGCGCAACAGCACCTCACTGGAGTCGCTTGAGATCTGGCGCAATCGCTTGATCAACGGCGGTGAACTTTCGCATTCCGATTCCGAATTCTTTGGCAGTCTCGACGCGATTATTGATGGCGAACCCAAGTCCAGCTTCGAAGAACTTGCTGAACTTGATAGTGAATTCAAAAGAGTTGGAAAATCTGCAAAAGCGATTGCGCTCCCGGCGGGCCTCATTCGAGAACAACGGTTTACCAATGATTTAGAAACCCAGATCAATCGGCTTCAAGAATTGATTGAACGAATTCGAATCGAGATTTCTGCGACGACAGATCCTCAAAAGCGACAAGAGTTGAAGGATTCGCTTGGCCAGATCCAGCAAATCGAATTGCAAAAACAGAAGTCATACGAGCATTCCGTGATGGTGCTTGGCAGGGCCTGTTACATGAACCGCCTTCCATCCAACGTCCTTGACATTCCTATGGATAAAATTGGTCAACTCGTGAAACAGGTCGAGCAAATCTGGCACGCTCAGGCATGATGCAACACATGTTGCCGTCTCCTAACGAGGTTAAAAAAGGAAGTGTTGTCCTGCACTCTGGCCAGGACGAAAAGCAAAATGAGCCACTCGTTTCGCTGGCCCGAGGCTAGCGCCCAATGGCACTCACTTTACCGCTTCTATAACACTTTT
>CAYMFZ010000287.1:0-4759 GCA_964389585.1 uncultured Pirellulaceae bacterium
AACAATTCCGTTGGCTGTGCCCCCGCCGTTTCGTCGTGGTTTAATCAAAATGGTGACGTATTCTGAAGACGCGAGCGGCTCACCGCCGACACCTTTGGCAACACCTGGAAGATTGGCAAGATCACGCGAGTTGTCGGTTGAGATCGTGCTCGACATTTCGTCGGAGCTGCCTTTTCGCATGATGATTAAATCTTCGGCGTCGCCCGATGTCGTCAACGCATGTTCAATTCCATCAATCATTCCAAACGTCAAAACAGATGCGAAAACGACGACGGCAATCGCGAGACACGTCAACAAGGTCGTGACCCAGCGGACGCTTAGGCTGCGGATATTGTATTTAAGTGGAATCATTATTTAGATCTGAAGTGTTTTGTTAGCCGCCAATTGCTGCAAGTTGAACTAGACGACACGCCTCAATCCATCTACGACGGACAATCTTGAAGCCACGACGGCTGGGACAACTCCGCTGACGAATCCAATGGCTGCCGCGATGCCCGTTAGTCCAAGTAACCAAGGACCAAACAGGGCCGAGACTGGAACTGGGAACAGTTGAGCTGCCGCTGGAACGCCTGAAAGCAATTGCAAGCAACCAAGCCCGCCACCAATTCCCAGAAGTCCTCCAAGAATTGCGATCATCGTTGACTCGCCAAGCACCAGCGCGAGGACTCGTTGCTTGGAGAATCCGATCGCTTTGAGAACGGCAACCTCTGTCGTCCGCTCTCTCATCGACATTGCCATCGCCGTCGCAGCAACTAGTGCCAAAGCAAAAACGACGGCCATCGAAATGTAGCGAATGTAAGTTTGAACGTCGCCTAAGAATTCTGCAAACATTCGCGAGAATGCGGCTTCGGTTCTTGTCCGTGTCGAGTTTTCAGAGTTTGCGAATTTTTCATCAATCACTTCGCAAGCCTGAGCCACCGCGTCTTTATCTTTGCATTTAACTACGATTGAACCCGCGTTCCCCGAAAAACCGCCGTTTTGTTTTTGTTGTTCGTCAAGGTAGTTCCAGTTAAACCAGATCGACCCCGTGTTCGCAGGGGCTTTGTAAATTCCAACCAATCGCAGTTCGAGATTAGATCCAAAATAGATCGTGCCTTCCAGCGGAATTTTTTCGCCGATCTCCCATTCCATCTGCTCTGCGAGACGGGCGTCGGCAACACAAGCTTGTTTGTCGTTCTTGAATGCTTCAACCTGTTCGGCTGGGATTTCATATTCTGAGTAAACATCAAATGCAGTTTGTGGGTTGACTCCGAATACGGCGAATCGGTTTTCTTCCGTTTTGTACTTGCCTCCATACCACATGAACTGGGTCGCCGTGGTCACCTCGTCGAGCTTTACAATTTTTCCAACATGAGCGATTGGCATGAGCGCTACAAAGCCCAGTTTGTTCAGCACGACGACACGATCGTGTTTGTTCGCCTCACGTTCGGTGACACCCTGCATTGCGAGGTAACCATACAAGATCGTCATCAACGCAAGGCTGAAGCCAACGGACATGATCGTCAAGCCGGAACGAATTTTGTTTCGCGTGACGTTTCGCCAAATGTAGATTAAGAGCTTCATGAGGTCGCCTCGTTCATTTGTTCAGCTGAAATCGGCGAGTTGTTCGTGTCGCCAACCAAACGACCGTCTTCCAACATCAGTGTTCGCTTGGCACGATCCGCAGCTTTGGAATCGTGGGTCACCATGATGATGGTTTTCGAAAAGTCTTCATTCAAACGGGTCATCAAATCGAGAATCTCGTTGCCCGATTTCGCATCAAGATCACCGGTCGGCTCGTCGGCAACGATCAATGTCGGATCCGTCGCAATCGCGCGAGCAATGGAAACCCTCTGCTCCTGTCCACCTGAAAGTTGGCGTGGGTAGTGATCCATTCGATCGGCGAGTCCGACGACCTCAAGCGCCGTTTTAACTTGCTCTTTCCTCTGGCGACGTTTTAACGGCGTCAACGTCAACGGAAGCTCGACATTTTCGTAAGCCGTGAGAACTGGGATCAAATTGTACATTTGAAAAATGAATCCAACGTGACGCGCTCGCCAAGCCGCAAGTTCACTTTGCGAGGTCGCGCCTAAATCCTGGCCGCAAACGAAGACTTCGCCCGATGTCGGTTTGTCGAGTCCCGCGATCAAGTTCAGCAAAGTCGATTTGCCCGATCCAGATGGCCCCATCAAAGCGGTGTAGTCACCCGCCATCAATTCCAAATTCATACCCGATAGAACAGGAACGACGATTTGATCTCGCCGATATTCCTTGATGACGTTTTGGACCAATACAACAGGATCAGGTTTTTGAGACATCGTTTTCTACAAGTTCAATGGTCGAAATGAATGTTTTGATTTGAGTGGCAAAATTAGGCCACGTAAATGAGTCTTATGATTTGGTGGAAGTTTATTGGACAATACTCGTCGAATATTTTCAGTCGCCAATCTTAACCGGTGTTCCAACAGACAGATCTTTTGGCTTAACGACCACTCTTTCACTTCCATCGAGTCCTTCAAGCACTTCTGATTGTCCGTCTTTGTTGTCTCCGGCTTTGATGTCAATTTTTTGTGCTCGTTTCTCAGAGTCGACAATCCAGACGAATTGATTTCCGTCTTCGTCAACTTCGATCGCATCCGTTGGGCAGAAAATTCGCGGTTCGTCGCTAATTTCAAGCTCTTGTTCTTTGGGTAAGAAGTAAACGGTTCCGCTCATTTCCGGAAACAAGAGTTTATCAGCGTCAGTGATTTTAACTTTGACTTTGATCGTTGCTCTGGCTCGGTCGCCCATCGGAATGATCTTTCTAACGACGCCGTGGTATTTTTTGTCCTGTACTGCATCCACGGCGATGTCGGCTTCTTGTCCCTCGGAAACGCGAGAGATGAAATCTTCCTGGACGTCGCATTCGATTTCGAGGTTTTCCAGATTGGCGATGGTGGCAACGCTACCACGGCCCGAACCTCCACCCATTCCACCTGGCAAGATCGACTCGCCAACTTCGGCGTCTTTGGAGATAACCGTTCCATCAAACGGGGCGCGGATGAACATGTTTTCTTTGAGCTGTTCTGCCTGGCGCATTTGGGCTTCGGCTAAAACGATTTCGGCTTTGAGGGAATCGCGACGTGCAATCGCAGCGCGGAAAGCAAATCGGGCTTGATCGTATTCAGATGCCGAAGAACTGCGAGATTGCCAAAGTCGTTCGGCTCGCTTGTATTCAGTTTCAGTTTGTTTGATCGTGACTTCTTGTTCAGCCAGTTGAGCTTTGGCGCGGGCAACCGAAGCAGCAGCCGCGGCCAACGAAGCGTCCAGGTCTTTGTGGTCGAGCTCGGCCAGCAGTTGACCTTTTTCGACTTGGTCGCCTTCTTCAAAAAAGACCTGATCGATTCGGCCTGACGCCTGAGCACCGATTCCGGCTTGGCGTCTTGATTCGAGATAACCAGTCGCAACTACTACTGCATCTGCCGATCGGCCTTTTTGAACTTTGACTGACTTCAACCGGACTTCCACCCGATTCTGCATCATCTCAGGAACCCAAGCCGTTTTGTCGCCAAGCATTCCGTTGGCTTGTGCGTATTGGTAACCATACCAACCGCCTGCGCCCAATAAACCCAAAACTAAGAGTGTTTTCCACCAACGGCCAGAGCGTTTTTTGGGAGCGTCTCGATTGATTCGAAGCGACGCAAGCGCATCACGTGTTTCAGTTTTTGAAGTGGTTTGAGGCGTCGTCATGTACTTGGTTGCAAAGAGAATTCATGCCAAACATCTATGGTAACTTGTCATGACGAGGTTTCAAAACAAATGGTTGACGATGAATGACATGCCGTATCGAATTGTATCACTTGAAGAGAGTTTGAGTGGATTGCGCTGCCTTTGACCTCAGAGAATCGGGATGCGCGGCTGAAGCCGCGGCTCGTGATCGAATCGCTGAGTGACTCGATGACTGGAATCTTCCGCGTGAAAGATTGGCTCATTTGGCAAAGCTCTTGATCGCATGACTGCAATCTTTTCACTTGAACCAGCTGGTGCTGTCGTTGGCGTATTTCGTATCGTTTCTGGTAACATGCACAACAGTTTCAGAGACGTTTTTCGGGCAACACGATTCGCCGGGTCGGTGCAATCGTCGTGGTCAATAAGCACCGAAGATAAAGATGGCTCGCAAGCGATGCGCGAAAGCCCGGATGGTTCTACGACCTGAAGCGGGACGTGACCTACCTTGGAAGAAGGCGAATTGCTAAAGCACTTGGATTGCCTGGGCGATTTGTTCGCTCCGTACTAGAACAAAATGCCCCACATCGCGAAACACTCAGCACACCGGAGCGATGCCCGTGCTGTGGCAACATGATCGTCGCGAAGCCGTGCGTCGTTTGTTCCGTCAATCGCGACTAATTGCTTGCAAAAATATCTCCGTGAGACTGCCAAATCTTCAAATCAATTTCATGGCTTATTGATTCAACATGTCCGTCAACAAAAACAACATTCACAATTCCAGAATGATAGCTCGTTGCAGTTGCGATTCCTTGCCAAATACGATTCTGGTTGTCACATGATGGATTCTGGGGTTGCAATGCATGGTTATACAAGTTGCCACCTAAGCTGGTGACTGGAGGAATATTGGGAGCGCCGTCAACTTTTTTGAAAAGAAGACCCTTTCGATCTGGCGATCCATTCCAACCATTTTCTGCAGGAAACCGTGGAATCCCAAGACATTCGTTTGACAAACCCTCTAAATCATCAGAGTCGAAAACAGTTGACGTATGCCAAACTGTTCGGAGCCTTGAAT
>CAYMFZ010000287.1:4769-7242 GCA_964389585.1 uncultured Pirellulaceae bacterium
CTGTCGTGGAAGTCCCACCCCTAATGTCCGAACCGCGTCTTGTGAGTCGATCATAGCCTTCAGGGTTAATTATTCCGTCAAAACTGCCATCCGGCTTTGACCATTTCCCTGCACATGCCAAATAGTTTCCCATCACGTAATTGTCTAATTGTGGTGCATCATCCGCAGAACAAAGAAATTGGCGAAATCCATCCTTAGGCATTTTGCCCAATCTTAGTTGCTCCAGTTCATTTTTCATTTCCATATAGGGGAGCAATTCAATCTGCCAAATTTCTGATGGGAATTTTTGATTTGCTGCCTCGAATCCGAGCATCGCAATTCCAATCTGAGCCAAGTTCGATTTGCACGCTGTGGATCGGGCTTGAGATCGAACAGATTGGACGACCATTACGCCCAGAGCTGACAAGAGTCCGATGATGGAAAACGAAACAAGAAGTTCGATTAAAGAAACACCACTTCGTTTAGTAGTCATGAGCTTCCATGGAAAATGCAGAAACAAAAAACCATTGGCTCCATGTGATCGGCACATAGAGCCAACGCGACCAGACATTAGTCGATAACTAAAAAACGATTGTTGTTGTATCACGAACTGTCCCGCCGGATTTGATTTCGCTTCGGCACACCCAAAGACTTTGAGGTGGCCCCAGTGGCCATGACGGTGGTAATCCTGCTTGATTGCTCACGTCATAGGTTCCTGTAATTGCGGTACCATTTGCTTCAATCGTCCCAGATTCGCTCTCCAAATATTTGACCTGCATAACACCGCGTTTAGTTGTGTAATGTCCTTCAAAATTTCCATTCCAGCTAGTTGGCCCATTTGGGTTGGGAGAGGGTGTGGCCGTGCCTGCGATAGTACAGTCGCATTGACCTTGCGTAAATGTTACCGGCGGAGCAGTACTGTACGTGCATTCAAGTGGGTGTCAACGAAATTGCGGCAAGCCGCTAGTGTTTCAAAATGTGCAGTAATTTGAGTTCAAAGTTAATCTGGCAGCTGCGGATTGTTGTTTCGAATCTTCAAGTCCGTTTTCGCGGTTTAACTTCTGAGCGTAGTTTTCATGTCATTTGGGAACCTGGATTTCGCAAGCATTTTCCTGATGATTTGACCATGCACTTTGGTTTGTGCAGCTCGTCGTTTCAAAGGTCTTGTGATGCTTTGCTCAATTACAACCGCTTTTGATCGACGCCTTGCGTCATGCGGTTGAGATTTGACAAAATGATACGAACCAAATATTCGGAAGTTGGATCTTTGTTCATGAGAGAGTTTTCAACTTCAATAAATCAACCTTCACACAAACGTTCAAAATGCAATTCACAAAAATGCACGGCGCTGGAAACGACTACGTTTACATCGATTGCTTTGCGCACGAAACGCCCGCCGATCCTGCTGCACTTTCAATTGCGGTCGCCGATCGCAACAAAGGAATTGGCGGAGACGGATTGATTCTGATCTGCCCTTCATCTGTCGCCGATGCACAAATGAGAATGTTCAACGCCGATGGCAGCGAAGCCGAGATGTGTGGCAATGGAATCCGTTGTGTCGCAAAATACGTCTACGATCACGGGATTTGCCAGAAGGATCAGCTGAAAATCGAGACGGGTGCCGGGATCTTGGCATTGGACGTTGAAGCCGAAAACGGTAAAGTCCAACAAGTTCGTGTCGACATGGGCGAGCCGATTTTGCTAGCGTCCGAAATTCCAACGACGCTGGCGTGCGCCGGTGACCAAGTCGTCAATGTTCCTTTGTCGGCCGGAGGTCACGAGTTCCAAGCAACCTGTGTCTCGATGGGCAATCCACATTGCGTGATTTTCGTGGACAATGCTACCGATGATTTGGTGTTAGGCGTGGGACCAAGAATCGAAAAGGATTCGCGGTTTCCTGCCAAAGTCAATGTTGAGTTTGTCGAAGTCATCTCACCTAACGAAGTTCGCCAAAGGACTTGGGAAAGAGGCAGCGGCGAGACGTTGGCGTGTGGAACAGGAGCAAGTGCCGTTTGTGTCGCGGGCGTGTTGACGGGACGAACCGAACGAAAGTTAACCAATCACCTGCTTGGCGGTACTTTGTTGCTTGAGTGGGATGAAAAAACAAACCATGTTTTCAAGACGGGACCGGCAACGGAAGTCTTTAGTGGAACGTGGGACGAGTGAGGTAGTCGCATCAATTGGGATTCAGAATCCAATTGAAGTATTTGAAAATTCGAATTCTTAGTTTAATCCTCTCGGTTCACAGGATTAAGATTAAGATTTACAGCAAGGATGCTCGAAGTAACCGACCGTGGCAGTAGCAACATTTCAACAAAAGATCACCGGCCAAATAAACGCGTTGGTTATGCCGCGCGCACTCGATCTATTGAACTTTCGAATCGCTCACTACGACCGCTCGGTGGATCCGGCGCGGTCCGAGTACAGCGAGCATGTGATCTTCTCTTTTTGGCATGAATACATTGTCGTCGTGCTTCCTCGCTGGGGGCACACG
>CAYMFZ010000288.1:0-7223 GCA_964389585.1 uncultured Pirellulaceae bacterium
CGATTTGGCCGGTCTGGCAGGACCACCAAATCCCTTAACTCGGTGTCTTGCTGGGGCAAATAAAAGGGGACATTGACTTTTTCGCCAACGCGACCTCACTTTTGACAACAAGACGCCATCGACTCAAGCCGGTCGGTGGCGTTTTTTCTTTTCTTACTGATCCAAATCACATACAATCGTAAAGCCATCAGTTTCGAAACGAAATTAAAGTAGAATGTCCCCCTTTTCTTGCTTTCCTCTATCTACGAGATCGACACCGACAAACTTCTTAAACATTTCTCGTTGTTGCTTTGTCAGGATTGTCGATAGTTCTTCTTTAAACTCGCTCTTGATATTTTCGCGCCGAGACGCAAGACTCTTGAAAATCCCCTCGCTTTCTTGAAGGTATTGATTCACGACAACTTGCATGTTGCTTATCTGGGCTTCTCCGATGTCAAGTCTTTCAATCATCCTTTGGTTCAAAATCCCAACCGACTCATGTTTACCCAGTAAGAATTGAAGCTCAATTTGAATGAAAAGTTCGCATTGGTGTTCGAGCAGAACTTTTTTGATCAAGCTTGGGCATTCTGCATTACCGGTAAGCAACTGTCTTAATCGCTCTTCTGCAAAATTTGGCAACACAACCAATTCTTTTTGTAACATTTCATTTGAACTGAAATTCTGTTTTTGATCTTTGGTAAATTCCAGTTCGCCCCAAACAAACGGCGACTTCATCATTTCAAAGACATGACCATGCAAGAAATCAATGCCATGCTTTTCAAGCTGGGCGGGCGTCATTTCAATTAGACGCTTTCCATCCTTCTCTTTCTGCAACTGTGGAAGGAAAAAAATGCCGCCACCCAAGAAGTCACGATATCGAATTGGTTGTTCGCCAAATGTTCTAAACCATTCAACAGGTTCGCCAACCAAATCTTTAGCGAGCCGCTGTTGTTTCGTATCCAATTGCGCTAAAATTTTATTCCAACGAGCATCCGAGAATTGCTTTAGCTGCTCAAATAGAGCGCTGTCCTTTTGTTTTAAATTTGCTGTCGTCTTAGCAACTTCAACTTCAATTTTCTTCCGTTGTCCGTCTGTCAAATCCAGCATTTTTGCAAATTTGTCATTGGAAAGAAATGTCGTTGCAGAAACTGCTGAATCTTTGGTTTCATCAATGATTCTGGTTAAAGTGGCGCTCATTCGAATGGCACATACTTCTTCACAACCTTCGTGACCTAACGCTTGGTATATACTGGACGCCAACTCATCGCTAGTGTACATCGAAATCAACTCGTCGCCGATTCCAGGCCACGCATTCTTAGTCCCCACAACAGCTAGTAAGTCAATTAATGGCGACATCGCGATTTCAAGACGGTTCTTACGTAGAGTGAGCGACTCGTCCAGAGGGGCTAAATCGTTCAGGCGATCCAATTCAAATTGACCAAGCTCAACAAAAAAAATAGCAGCATCAGCTGGAGAATCCCCACGTTTATGAATTAGGTCATTTGCAAATACTTCATGGCCGGTTTGAGCGTGTGCATCCCCATTCAATGCAATAGACGAACACACTAACGCACAAAGAATAACGCTTGATTTCAAAATCCTCATCCGTTTCTCTCCATTCTCCTAACTCAGCCGATTCCCAGAGCAAATAAAAGGGGACATTGTACTTTTTCGCCTACCCAACCTCACTTTTGACAACAAGACGCCATCGATTCAAACGGATCGTTGGCGTTTTTTCTTTTCTTGTTTCTTCGAATCAGATGCAATCAAACGGGCTCCGACTTTCGGTAAAAATTAAAGTAGAATGTCCCCTTTTTATCCACGGCCAATTTTAGCTTGGCATGGAATAGAAAAATTGTTCGGCCACGATCTTGTCGTCTTTAACTTCAAAAATAGCAACTTCCTCCATTGCCACTCGGCCTCGGTCTTTGAAAGTGCAATCGAATTTCATCGTGCAACTAAAGTGGTCGCCTGCAACGATCGGATCGCCGACATCGCCACCGTGAAACTCTTCGACCGTCGCATACCAGGCTTCTGATTTCTTCTTGATCGCGTCTTTACCTTCGACAAAATCGTTGGGCATTCCAGGCATTTCTCGACTGGTGCAATTGTCAGCATAAAGCTCCTCGAGTGCTTCGTCGTTTTTCTGTTCACGACACAATGCGACCAACCTATCTGCAACTTGCTGAGTATTCATAGTTTTCCCTTTCAATTTTTTTGTCTGGAAGAAGATTGTTTCTCCGCATTGCAGTTTATCGGCCGTAGGTTTTAACCTCAATGCTCTCTTCGCCTGACCTCGCGATGGTTGTTGGCAGTGTAATTCCAGAAGCCTGTTTTAACGACTGAGGCCGACCCGACGGCGGGCAAGCAGGCACGCATCACCAGCGACCTCAAAATCGGCGCAATTCTTCGGGCGAGTTTCATAGTGTCGGCAACGATAGGGAGTTGTGGCACCATCCCCGTCTAAAGCAACGCAAACGCCGTTTGGGCGCGGAACGCAATGTTCGCCATTATGTAATTGGACCAGTTCTGGATGTAGCTTTCGGAATGGGTCGCGGTTTGTGACCGTCAACAAGTCAAAACCCTCGCGACAACAAGCGCCGCAAGAGCCACAGTCTTCAATGTCAAACTTTTTCTCCCAACGTTCACACGCTTGTTCGTCGGCGTGAATTGCTGGTGCTGTTTTCTTCGCCTGTTTGTGTTGACGACAGCGCAATCCGGACTTGGTCTCAATTGACCAGCCGCAGGACCCGCAGCGTAAGTCCTCAGAGCTCGACAAGAGCGATCCCAATCGATGACGAGCTCGCGTCAAACTCCAAAGCGAAGATGGCTGCGCCGCACTCCGAACAGCATCCGCGATTGCTGCAGTAGCGGTTAGACTTCGCGTCAAAACTGGTTCGAAGGGCGGCAACCGAGCGAGATGAGATGCTTCTTGCGCGATCGCGATCGCCGGGTCGTCACCGTCTCGCAAAGGATCATCCGGCAGCGCGTCCCAATAAGGTCGCCAATCCGTTGTTACGGCCATCAATTCTCGCAAGCCGTACGGTGCCGACAATGCAGCTTGTAGTCGATGACAAGCATACTCATAAACCAAATCGCGATCGTCTTCGTTGCTGAGGCCCCAGTCCGCCAAGTTCTTGCCGCGGATTCCTGCAACCAGCCAATGGCAAATCTCATGAAAGATCATTTGGGCCAGACAGTCGTCCGCATCAAAGTCGCAGGAGTTGGCGATTGTTAGCGTCCCCTTCCCATCATACGATGCGTAGGCGTCGGACGACCGATGGATCTTCAATCCAAGGTCCGTCGCCGCGCGAATCCAAATTAGATCCAAGGGGTCTTCGTATTGGTGAGCAACAAAGCGTTCTGACATTTTTAGCCTAGCAACTGTAACGATCTTAAAATGTCACGTTCTTCAATGAGGCGCATTTATCGCGTCTGGAATCGTAATCGCATTTACGCGAGCCGCGCTTTTGATTGACGAGGCGTGAATCGAGTTCCCAGATTGGGATCAAGTTTCAAGTACTGAATTCTATTTTGCGGCTACCGAATTTGTCCATGGCCAACTAAAAGCAAAAACGGAATGCACAACGGAATGCACAACGGAATGGGCAAAAGCAAACTGGGCAACGGAATCGACGAAAGCGAACTGGGCATAGATAGACAACGAGAGTTTGAATTAACCGTATGATTGAGGCACGAAAAAACACCCAAGCTTTCACTTGGGTGCTATTCAATTTTTATCATTCTTTTCCTGCTACAAATTCAATCAAACTTGATGTGATACTTGGCTGACGCCTTCAAATCCGGCTTGATCAATTAGCGGCGTGACATGGCAACTGAAGCAGTCGCTGCTGGTGCTGGTCCACCCCAACCTCGTCGCTCTGGAGTGACTGTCACGAAAACGTTTTGACCATTGCGAACGTTGCGGACAACCATTTGAGCCGTTGGCTGAAGTACAGGTGGAAGAATGTAGTGTGCTTGTGCTCCTTGAACTGAAGCCGCTGCCGCAGGAGCTGGGGCACTGTTCGCATTGACAAAACGATTCATCATCGCAACTGCGTCGAAACTGTTGTTAGCGAATTGAAAACCGCGACCGTTGACCGTTCGAATTTCGTCGCCCACTTCCAATCCCGCACGTTGAGCAGGACTTCCCCAGGTTACATTCACGATTCGCAGCGTCGTGCCTGTGTAGCCTCGACGGAGTTCAACTGACATTCCAAAGTAGTAATTATTCTGCTGTTGAGGTGGTTGAACCGTGGGCACGACGTACTGTTGTGTTTGTGTTTGTGTTTGTGTTTGCTGAGTCGTTTGGCCAAAATCTTGTTGTGCGTTGGCAACTGTGTTGAAAGCCAAAGTTGCGACGACGGCTACGACTAGGTTGGTAATGCTCTTGTTCATTTCTCTCTCCCGGTAAAAGTTTTGGTTTGCCTTGTTGGCGGTTTAAGTTGAAAGAACACTATTCAAAATTCGTGCCAAACGACTTTGTGAGCTTGACCTTTTGAATTCAAACCGTCGGCGTCTCAGCCCGTACAGCACAATCGGGCCAATGAAACACGAGGCGAAATTGGTTGGCAAAAAAGTGTCCCCTCTGAAATAACTGATCCAACTTCGGTTTGTTGTCAGATAATCTTGGTGGGGAATCTTGCGACGGAAATCGAACAACTGTTGCGCATCGGATACGTCCGTATCCGTTTGACGGCGCGGTGGTGATTAAAGACCGGCTTTTGCCGATGAGCCGGCAGCTTTGCGCGTTCACCGACCGGGCTTCGGTATCCCAGTCTCGTTTTGGAATTCCAAACCCAACTTGTTCCCAAACTCCGCCGGCCGACCTGAACGCGAAGCGATAGTCGTTGATTGCTCCGCAATCATATCGCGAACTGCGTAGACCTTTTCTATCTCAAAGGTTGTCGAGTCAAAAAAGTTATCGAGCCATTAGAGGTCGACTTGATAGAAGGTTGTTGAGTCCATGGTTGGCGACTCAAAGGTTGTCGAGTCTTTTGGTGGTTCCGTTTTGACCACGGAGTGATCAACGACTATCAGCAATCACGCTCATGCGGTGATCTATTACACGACGAAAAATGAATTCCGTTCCAAACACCAGAATTCATAAACAGAAGACTTGTGTGGTACGATGAGGGCCGAGTCACGAAACGAGTAAGAAAGCGCTCTTAAGCTACAACGAAAATAGGGCCTATATGCGTTCCCTATCAGCACCTATCGTCGTTCCCTATCAGCACCTATCGTCCTCAACTAAAATTCCTTCAGCGACTTACGCCACCCAATCGCCATTCATGAATCTTGACGCCCGCAATGAAAAACATTCGCAACTTCTGCATCATCGCCCATATCGACCACGGCAAATCAACGTTGGCGGATCGACTCATCCAAGCCTGTGAAGGCGTATCCCAACGCGAATTTCGCGATCAGATCATGGACTCCATGGACATCGAACGTGAACGTGGGATTACGATCAAAAGCAACACAGTGACGCTCGACTACACCTCGCCTAACGGCGAGACATACAAGCTGAACTTGATCGACACGCCTGGGCATGTGGACTTTTCACATGAAGTCCGCCGTTCGTTGATGGCTTGCGAAGGCGCTTTGATCGTCGTTGATGCTTCTCAAGGCGTCGAAGCCCAGACCGTCGCCAATCTTTACTTGGCCCTTGAGTACGATCTTGAGCTGCTACCGGTGATCAACAAAATCGACTTGCCAGCCGCCGATGTTGACCGGACGCGAGAATTGATCGACGCCGATTTAGGACTTGATCCGTTCGAAGCCATTCCGGTTTCGGCAAAGACCGGCTTACACATCGAAGACGTTCTCGAAGGAATCGTTGCCAAACTCCCACCACCCTCGGGCGATCCGGCCGCTCCGCTTAAGGCACTTGTCTTCGATGCACACTTTGACAAGTATCGTGGCGTCATCCTCCAGGTCCGCGTTATGGAGGGAACGTTGAAAACCAAAGACGCGATTCATTTCATGCATTCAGGGCGCGACTACAACATCGACGAACTCGGCTACAACCAGTTCAAACTGATCCCAAAAGATCAACTAGCCGCGGGCGAAGTCGGCTACATCGTCGCGGGCGTGAAAAGTGTTCGCGATATTGAAATCGGTGATACGATCACGCATCTTGAGCGACCTGCTGAAGAACCGATCCCCGGATACCAAGAAGCACGCCAGGTTGTTTTCTCGTCGGTGTATCCAATGAGCACCGACCAGTACAAAGATCTGACCAAGGCGTTGGACAAGCTTGCGATCAACGACGCGGCGCTGACTTACGAGAAAGACAGTTCAGCCGCGTTGGGGTTTGGATTTCGCTGCGGGTTCCTTGGGTTGCTTCACCTCGATGTGATTCAAGAACGATTACAACGTGAGTTTGATCTTGGCTTGGTCATCTCCGCGCCATCAGTGAAATACAAAATCACGCTCAACGATGGCAAAGAAATCGAGGTCGACAATCCCAGCTATTGGCCCGATCCAACGAGCATTCAGTCCGTGACCGAGCCGTTTATCAAGGCTTCGATTCTGACGCCCGAACAGCACGTTGGCGCGGTAATGGAACTCTGCCGTGAACATCGCAGCGAGAGCCAAACGATGAATTATCTTTCCGCTGGTCGGTTGGAGGTCATCAGCGAAATGCCGTTGGGCGAAGTCCTTTTCGATTTTTATGGCAAGCTAAAGATGATCACGCGTGGCTACGGTTCGTTTGATTACGACCCAATCGAGTACCGAAAAACCGATGTCGTCAAAGTCGACATTCTTGTGAACAAGGAACCAGTGGACACGCTTTCGTATCTCGTTCACCGCGAAAAAGCCCGCACTCGAGCGCTTCATTATTGCGAACGTCTTGCCAAAGAAATCCCTCGGCACCAATTCAAGATTCCGATTCAAGGTGTCATCGGCGGCAATGTCATCGCGCGTTCAACGATCGCTCCTTTCCGCAAAGACGTCACCGAAAAACTCTACGGCGGCGACGTAACGCGAAAGAAGAAACTGCTTGAAAAGCAGAAAAAGGGAAAGGCGAAAATGAAACAATTCGGCAGCGTCAACATCCCTCAAAAAGCCTTTGTTTCGGTGCTCCGCGCGGATAAAGATTGAGGCATAGTCGTTGATCACTCCGTGGTCAAAACGAGCACAACGAATTGGGTACACAATTTAATTCGGTAAATTGATTCCAATAGAGCTGGAAAACATCGTGATAGGTCCTGCGTTGAGTATCTCTCGATGGTCCAAGC
>CAYMFZ010000289.1:0-3309 GCA_964389585.1 uncultured Pirellulaceae bacterium
GCGTGTGGTTTCACTTGTCGAGCAGCTATCCTCATCAAGCGTTGCTTCGCACGCTTTCTTGCCGGCTCGCGCCGGACTCAGGTTGACGTTCTGACAACCTGAAACGCGAATGACTCAGCTTGGGGGGACGGGGGCCGTCTGCCTTCGGTGCGGTCTCAAACTCTAAATTTATCGCCTGAAGAACCAAGCCGCCTAATCAGCTCAAAAAAACAAGCCTATGAAATATCCGGGTTAGGATACTTCTATTCTATATTATCATCGCTTCTTGAGACCATGTTGCCAAATTCTAAGCTTCAGTACGGTTTGAAATCAGAAAATTCAACGCTCAAACTTGGAGTTGAGCCTATTTTATCCGAAAGTGGTAGCGAACTCACTTAAAGTGCAGAATCCCTGAGGCAAAGGGATGTTGAACGCCACACCTTTTCCCAAGCCAGATCGTATAAATGATTGTGCTGGCCCTTGCGGAGCGAACGGTCAGGCAGCGTTCAGACGCTTCGGCTTCATCGTCCGAGTGCATTTCGATTCACTCTCAAATTCAAATTGACTGCTGGCTAGTTTGACTTGCGATGCATTGATATTTCCTGGCCGTATTTGCAATCTTTGCCAAGCAACAAATCCAAAAAGATGGCAGTGACGTTGATTCACATTTAGCTGAATCGTTTTTTCTTACAAATCTCTCAGAAACCGGTCGCAAATGGCGGTCGTTTGGGCACCATATATTGCGGAGCCCAACGAAGCCACGGAATGCGAATGGAAATTGCTGAATTAGTCAGACTTGCAAAGACCGGTGATAAAGCTGCGTTTGGCGATCTCGTTTCACGCTACCAAAAGGTCGCCGTGACGAAAGCATTGTCGGTCTTAGGCGACTTCCATCTTTCGCAAGACACCGCGCAGGATGCATTCGTGGTGGCGTTTCGTCGGCTGGAGAGTTTACGCAGTCCTGAATCTTTTGGGCCTTGGTTGCTTGAGATAGTTAAACGACAGGCTTTGGCGAAACGCAGGAGGCGAAAGAATCTGATTGCCTTGAGTGATGGTTTTGAAGAGCCAAGTTCGAAAGCGGAGCCGGGCTGGCTTGAACGATATCAATTTCTTATTCAAGCCATCGGTGAATTGCCAAGTCATGAACAGGAAGCGGTTGTGCTTTATTACTTGGAGGGGCTTTCCAGCAAGGAAGTGGGCGAAGCTTTGGATCGACCGATCGGCACCGTGACCAAGCAACTTTCGCGCGGCATCAAACGACTTCAGGAACGATTAACGGAGGCGACTCATGACACAAAATGACATCGAATCGCAACTTCTAAAACTTGGTGAAGACTGGGAAAACGATCCAGGATTTGTGCACGCTGTATTGGATCAATTGGATCGGGATCAACTGGATAGCTCGACTGATGCTCCGAATGTTTCGCCGCTGACAACAAGCAACAAAAAGGGATTGAATATGTTGAAACTAAACTTGATCGGTTTGGCGACTTCGGCTGCCGTCATTGCTGCTTTGTTTTTTTTGTATCCCGCCTCGAAGCTCGCTTCGGCCAAATCGTTGTCCGCAGCGATTCGTCAGGCGGTTGAGGATGTCCGTTCGATTCATGTTATCGTTTACTCAGAAAACAAGGCGACAAGACAACGTGAAGCAGGCCTTGATATGTGGTTGGTGCCAGGTCAGGGTTTTGCAAGAATCTCCCGCGAAGGCAGCTACTTTGAGATAGATAATGGAACCTATCAATGGTCCTGTGAGGGTGAAGACATTCTCCGATCCAGCTCACGCTTGAGCGAATTCGATCTTGGCGATTTGTTCCCAGAAGCCAGCTATGAGAGGGTGCCGGAAGAGGACGTGATGATTGATGGCCACGAGTTGCGATGCTTTTCGCATAAGAGTATTGCACCATTCGAAGAAGGGCCGCAGCGTTATTACGTTTATGTTACGAAGGAGAATCGAATCTTTAAGAGCAAGACGTGGATGTTCAAAGACGACAAGTGGAACTTTTTTTCAGAGAGTATTTATCGTTACAACGAGAAAGTTGACCCGAACCTTTTCAAACCAGATCTTGGAGACGGGTCACGTGTGATTGATCTTAAAGAACAGTTTGACGAGTTGACCAACCTGAAAGACTGTCTGTTCCAGGAAGAATCTGGCGAGTTTAAGTATGCGGTTCATCGCGCGAAAGCTTTGAAGGATGGTGGTGTGGCAATTTTTGCGTCGATACGCCCGTCAGAAACAAATTCAACGCCCAGACAAAATGCCCGAGTCTTTGGGGCGCCCCAGAGTAACGACTATCGAATTGAACTAGGAGCCGCGAGCTACGATTCGATAGATGCCCGTTGGTTTTTTCGGGTACCACGGAACCCGGATGAAAAATGGTCTCACATGAATGATGGCCAACTGAAGCTTTCAGAAGTGTTTACACGTCAGTACGAATCGGTTCAGTACGATTCGGCTAATTCCTTCAGCAGGCATATCGACGTATTCGCAGATATTGAGTTGGAAGTTGAAAATTGGCGAGAACCGATTTCACTTGAGCAGGCTGCCCGCGAGGTGTATCAAGACCATCAAAAGATTCCAAATATCAGTTCGCGTAGCTTGAATGCTGGAGTCTATATCAAAGACGGAACTCCTTACCAGCGAACATCCTATGTAGACAGTACAACCGAAGACGAATACGCGAAACATGTATTGGAACATCTTGAGTATCAGCGTGGACGTGACACCCAACGGGAGAGGGATCAGATTGCTTATCTGGTGAATCGGGGAACCGTCCAAGTTTACGTTCCCGGAATCGGCGTGAGTGGCTTGTCGTCTTTTGGTGATGAAGATTTGGCAAAGGCCGTCAAACACGTGAACCTAAGAAACATCGACCTGACTGAGACTTCAATTACTGACGATGGGCTCAAGCATTTGGTGGGTCTCAAGAAGCTTGAGAAGTTGGTTCTCGTTTCGACGGGCCTCAGTGATGAAGGACTAAAGCACTTACAAGGATTGAAGTCGCTTGAATCACTCGATGTTCGGAAAACTCAAGTCACCGAAGGCGGACTGGACGAACTCAAGCAAGCTTTGCCTGAGCTGAATATCGAAAGCGACTTTGAGAAGTGAAACACACTAGATCACTCAACAAGAATTCGATGCGACTTGCGTTCAAAGTGCATTGTTAACGGCCATTCCGAGTGAAACCGCCTGAGGTCATTGGGCAAAAATTGATTGGTTGTTTTGGAGATTTTATTGGAGTCTTTGAGAGAGAAGGTGTGGCGACGTTTAGATTTCGGAGAAATCAACGACTATCGATAAGAGCCAATCCCAAAACTTGTGAGCCGTTGGCG
>CAYMFZ010000289.1:3319-6519 GCA_964389585.1 uncultured Pirellulaceae bacterium
AGCCTCGGGCCAGACCAACGAGTGATTTTGTTCTTCTGGTTGTCCTGGCGCCGACTAGCGCAACGTGGCACTTACTTTGCCCAATTGCCTCACGGTTTCAGCTATTCGCCGGAGTCGGGGGTTAGCGAAAACTTCCGGCTGAAAATCAGGGTCGCAGCAATAATGGTCGCTTCGACCCCTTCTGGGTCGGTGGGTTTGGTGCCGCATTTTCCGGTGGTGTCGCTGTCGCTCAACCACCGGCTAACTGCTGCAATCCCTTCAGGATAAGCCTAAAAGGAAGCTGCCATTCGGTTAGAGCATTTGGTAAGCCCCCTAAGTTCGTGCTCTCGCTCTCTGTTAGCGCTCTCTGTTAGCGCTCTCTGTTAGCGCCGTCTGTTAGCGCCGTCTGTTAGCGCCGTCTGTTAGCGCCGTCTGTTAGTCCAGCAGTTTAGCGCCGCAATTTAGCCTTCGGTTGCCAGCAGCGGCTCACTCAAAAAGCCTTATGTTTTTGGATCTAGATCCCTATCATTGCCAACAAATCTGTAAGCTGGCTCAAGAACTGTGTGACGCGTGGGTGTTGCGTTTCGAAACGAACGATTCGATCGGCAACGTCTTGATGTTCGTCTTTGTCTAAGTCGTCGTTGATGACTTTGGCGCGATCTACCAAATCACCAACATCAGTTACGAGTTGTCCGAGCGCATCGACAGTCTCTCCATCGATCTGTTCCGTCGCGTTCAAATCGTTATTGATTTCAGACAAATCCTCATGCAGCTCACGCAAGCGAATAAGTAGGTTTGTTTTTGTCATTGTTCTTTCCTTCATATGTGATCAGTAGCCTTCTGCAGTCAGAGTCATATGAAAACGCTTTATCAATTGAATTTTGCTGCCAGAAGGAAAAGCAAAATCTGTGCCGACTTGAAAAGGGTGACTTTGTCAGTGCCGATTTGAAAAATGGGCGATTGCGAGCGCGCATTGTGCAATTCCGGTTTTGAAAATTTGAGACAACTTCCAATTGAGGATTTCGAAAAGGTCAAATTGCGACCCACGTGCGGTTTCGCACACCGATGCACGTTTGTGCTCGCATATTTGCGGCATTCCGTTGAAGCCGGATCTTGCTCTGCTTCGCTGCGTTCATTCGATGGTACGAATTCCACCCGAATGCTGAACTGTTGCAAGGTTGAATCGAACTAGCGGGAAGGCAAATTGTCGCATGCCCGTTTGGCATCGCTTTTGCAAAGCTCACAATCGCAGATCAGTTGAAACCCAAATAGGTGACCCAAATAGGTCTGGCCTCAATCGAACATTTTCTTAAAACGTGTCTGTAGGAAACGGTTAAGCAATCCATCGAAATGTGAGCAAATTCCAAACTTCATTGGACCTGGAATGAGTTCCCAATCAAAATCATCCACCTTGGAAATTCAAAGGCTGTGGTCAGATAGTCGATAGACTTAATTGGAATCAAACGACAACCGAATAATTCGCCACGGAATTATACGCCAACGGAATCAAACGAAATCCATGAACGAACCCAAACCAACAAAATCAAAATCCGGAAACGCGTCTACTTCTATTCAGCTCGATTCCTTTTCCTACGACGACGCGATTGTCCGAATGTTTTCGCTGGCGACGCTGGTGTGGGGCCTTGTCGCGACCGTGGTTGGGTTGATCGTTGCGGTTTTGTTGGTGATGCCGCAATGGACATTTACGGAATACATTTCGTTTGGTCGATTGCGGCCGCTTCATACCAACGCGGCGATTTTTGCGTTTGCTGGAAATGCGATTTTTGCCGCCGTCTATTATTCGACCCAACGACTTTGTAAAGCCCGCATGTGGAGCGACACGCTGAGCCGAATGCACTTTTGGGGTTGGCAGCTAATTATTCTTTCTGCCGCGATCACGTTGCCGTTGGGCATCACTCAAAGCAAAGAGTACGCCGAACTTGAATGGCCAATCGACATTGCGATCGCAATTGTCTGGTTGCTAATTTTTGGCGGCAACTTCTTAATGACTTTGATCAAGCGACGTGAAAGGCACATGTACGTCGCGCTTTGGTTTTACATTGCAACGATTGTAACCGTCGCGATTCTGCACGTCTTCAACAATTTGGTCGTTCCCTCAGGCTTGTTTAAAAGCGTGCCAATCTACGCCGGCGTTCAAGATGCGATGATGCAGTGGTGGTACGGACACAACGCGGTTGCGTTCTTCTTGACGACGCCGTTCTTAGGAATGATGTATTACTTCTTGCCCAAGGCGGCCGAGCGCCCGGTGTTCTCGTACAAGCTCAGCATCATTCACTTTTGGTCGCTCGTCTTTATCTACATTTGGGCTGGGCCTCATCACTTGCATTACACTTCTATCGCAGCGTGGGCTTCCTCGTTGGGTATGGTGTTCTCGTTGATGTTGTGGATGCCTAGCTGGGGCGGAATGATCAATGGCTTGCTGACTCTCAGAGGTGCATGGCACAAAGTCGCCGAAGATCCGGTGCTGAAGTTCTTCGTTGTCGGAATCACGTTCTATGGCATGGCGACTTTCGAAGGTCCATTGCTGTCCGTTAAAAGCGTCAACGCACTTTCGCATTACACGGACTGGACCATCGCGCACGTTCACGCGGGAGCGCTTGGTTGGAATGGTTTCATGACGTTTGGAATGATGTATTGGTTGTTGCCAAGGATCTTTCAAACCAAACTTTGGAGCACCAAGCTCGCGACCTGGCACTTTTGGGTCGGCACGCTCGGAATTCTGCTTTACATCATCCCAATCTACGTCGCTGGTTTGACTCAAGGCCTTATGTGGCGTGCGTTCACACCCGATGGAAATTTGGCTTACCC
This sequence comes from uncultured Pirellulaceae bacterium, assembly GCA_964389585.1. Taxonomy (GTDB): domain Bacteria; phylum Planctomycetota; class Planctomycetia; order Pirellulales; family Pirellulaceae; genus Mariniblastus. Next base: position 6,128 of record CAYMFZ010000289.1, read on the forward strand.
CGATTTCATCGAGACAGTCAAAACGATCGTGCCAATGTGGTGGACCCGAGTCGGTGGCGGTGCGTTGTATATCGTCGGCATTGTCTTGATGGCGGTGAACTATTACATGACGTGGCGTTCGCGCCCTGGTACTTATGCTGAGCCGGTTATCCAAGCCGCTCCGCTGTCGAAAAACTTTGACAACGATCCACCGATTCCAGAATCACGACTTAAGAACAAGCCCGTTTTGGATCTTGCGAATAAGTTAGACGTCTGGGAACAAGCCCGTTGGCACCGAATTTGGGAACGGCTTCCGATTCGGTTTACCGTTTGGGTGACGATCGCCGTCGTAGTCGCGTCAGCCCTTGAGCTGGTTCCGCCATTCTTAATTCGTTCAAACGTTCCCACAATCG
>CAYMFZ010000289.1:6529-7214 GCA_964389585.1 uncultured Pirellulaceae bacterium
CTAGCTGGGCGTGATATTTATGTTGCTGAAGGTTGTTACAACTGCCATTCGCAACAGATCCGACCGTTGTTCGCGGAAACCGAGCGTTATGGCGAGTACTCAAAAGCGGGTGAAGGAATATACGATCGTCCGTTTCAATGGGGGTCGCGCCGGATCGGTCCGGACTTGGCTCGCGAAGGCGGAAAGCAATCACACATTTGGCATTACGAACACTTCCGCCAACCGTCCGAGATGATTGAGGGAAGTGTGATGCCGGGCTATCCGCACTTAATGAAACGCAAACTGAATTTTAAATCCATTCCAGGAAGAGTTCAGGCAGCGGCGTTTCTCGGAGCCCCGTATGAACGTGAGTTAACCGAAGCCGTTGAAATGGCCCGAGAGCAAGCTCGACAGATCGCGTGGGAACTTGCTCAACAGGAAGGTCCGACAACCGTAGAATCAGAATCTGGCGATCGAATCGACGTCGAAGAAACGCAAGTGATTGCTTTGATCGCTTACCTTCAGCGGCTGGGAACGGATTTGTACGCGGAAGAAGAATCCGCCGACTCGGGTCCGCAACTTTCTGCGGAGGAACAAGAACTATTCGCCAAGTACAAAGAAATGCTAACGCCAGAATCGATCAAGGCGGCAGATGTAGTCAAAGGTCGCGAGATCTACACAACGACTTGTGGCAAGTGTCATGAGT
>CAYMFZ010000290.1:0-7200 GCA_964389585.1 uncultured Pirellulaceae bacterium
TCCAGGCTGTTGACGATGACGCTAACGAAAAACGATTTGTCCGTTTATGAAAAGACCGCTTGCGAGGCCGCGCGGCTTGGCGGGGAAGTTCTCAATAAATGGTTGGGTAAGATCTCGCCGACCAAGAAAGGATTTCGCGACTGGGTTACCCAAGCCGATTTTGAGTCCCAACAAGTCATCAAGGATTTTCTTTACGCCGAGTTTCCAAATCATCGTTTCGTTGGCGAAGAAGAGCTGGAGGTGACTTCGGGCTCCGACAACAATTTGTCCTCAAGCGAATTCTGCTGGATTGTCGATCCGCTTGATGGCACGACCAACTACGTTCACCAGCTTCGATCGTTTGCCGTGTCAGTTGGGCTTTATAAGAACAAAACTGCGATCGCTGGCGCTGTAGTCGATCCGGTTTTAGGAGAATGTTATTCCGCCGCCAAAGAGCAGGGGGCAAGGCTAAATGGAAAACCGATTCAAACAAGTAGGCAAACCGATCTCGAAAAGTCTTTGTTCGTGTTCAGCTTTGGGCGAGGTGCCAAACGCGATGGAATCGAAGTTGCCCGATTCCTAAACATCTTGGAAAACGCGGGAAGCATTCGGCGGCTCGGTTCGGCAGCGCTTAATCTTTGCTATGTCGCGTGTGGTCGGACGGACGGCTATTGGGCAACGAGCCTTGCCAAATGGGATGTTGCGGCCGGTTGGCTGATTGCAGTCGAAGCGGGCGCGACTTTGGCGGATTTCACTGGAGCTGAAATTGACATGGAGCGTCCTCACTTTTGCGTGACTGCTTCTCAAGAGTTGTACGATCAAATTAAACCACTACTAAACATCTCTGTGTAGTGCTGGCTGTCTGAAGTGGATAGCTCATTTTGAAAAACAGGAATCTTAAACAAGGCTGACAGGCCATCCGATGCCAACGATTCTCATAACTGGAAGTAGCGGATTCATCGGCGGGGCCACAGCTCGAACCTTTCGCGAGTGCGGCTGGAGAGTTTATGGAATCGGAAGGCGCAATCGAAAGCAGAAGGGCTACATCCGTTTCGATCTCTCGAATCCGATAAATTCAGAAGTCGAAAACGCCATTCGCAATTCCGATGTCGTCTTGCACGCTGCCGCCAGAAGTTCGCCTTGGGGGACGCGGAAGCAGTTTGCCGCAGACAACGTACTTGCGACACAAAACTTGATCGCTGCGTGCGAAAACAACGGTAAGCCGCGTTTCATTTTCGTCTCGTCGTCAAGCGTTTTCTATCAACCCAAAGACCAGTTTGAAATTTCCGAGTCGACGCCATTCGCCAAACCAGCCGTCAATCTTTACGCGGAAACCAAGCAAGTCGCTGAATCGTTAGTTCGAAAATACTCTGGCCAGTGGACCACGTTGAGACCGCGCGCCGTTTACGGAGTCGGCGATACGGTCTTGTTTCCTCGGATTCTCGCGGCGGCAAACGCAGGCAAACTTCCTTTGTTAATTCGCGATGGAGAACCTGCGATTGGTGATTTAATTTCGATCGACAATCTCGTTAATTACTTTCATCAATGCGCGAATGATCACTCGATAGAAGGTGAATTCAATTTGACCGATAACCAACCTCAAGAAATTCTCGCGTTTCTGCTGGATGTTTTTCAAAGACTTGGAATCCCCAAACCTCGTAAAAAACTTTCCGTGAGTTCGGCGTTTCGCATCGCAAGAGTTCTTGAATTCGCCTATCGCACTTTACGAATTCGAAAAGAGCCCCCAATTACTCGATTTGGCGTTCACGTGTTTGCTTATTCAAAAACTTTCGACGCGTCAAAGATGATCGCTGCTTTTGGTTCACCCAAATATTCGACCGAGCAATCGGTTGACAAGTTCGTTAAGTGGGTCAAAGCCGAAAATCCTTACGGGCTAAACTGATCGTTGCAACTCTGTGTCAACGAAAGGTAAGCGGAATGTTAATCTCTTGCTAACCCTAAACGGATCCGAAATTTTCCGATCGAATCGAGTATTTAAACACTCGGTTGTTGGTTAGAATTCCGAATAATCAATGACCAGCAGCAGAGCCGGGGTATGCAGAAGGCCCCTAAAAGGGGTCGCAATACAAGCTCGAAGCGCAAGCGAATGGGAACTCCAACTCAATGCCGCAGGCAAGATCCCCACTCGCTTGCGCGTCGAGCTTGTATTCTGTGCAACGGCGGAGCCGAGCGAGTGCTCACCAGCAGAGCTGGTGATTTGCGGAAACTAATTTGAAAGCACGGAATTGATTACCAAACAAAATTTTAAGATCATCGGAACGGGTAGTTGCTTTCCGAAAATCAAATTGACCGCTGACGATATCGACGAGCGACTGGGCCAACCCAAAGGCTGGACTGGCTCGCAGATTGGTGTCGATACGCGGCACGAGTGTGTTTTGCCTGAGACGATGATCTCGATGGGTAAAGAAGCAATTGATTTAGCGATCGACGAAGCCAACATCAGTTGGGATGAAATCGACTACATCATCGATTGCAGCACTTCTCAATTTCGCCCCATCCCATGCAATTCGGTACATTTCCAACAAGCCATTGGCGGCCAAGCCAAATCAATCCCCTGTGTCGACATTCAGTCGACTTGTCTGGGTTCCATTTTGGCGATCAACATGGCGAACGCATTGTTGGCTTCGAACGCCTATCGAAACATTGTGATTGTCGCATCGGAGCGAGCACTCGCCGGCATCAATTGGACTGAACCTGAAAGTGCTGCGATCGTTGGCGATGGGGCGGGTGCAATCGTGCTTCAACGAACTAAATCGGAATCAAAAATTGGTTTCGCCCACGAATCGTTCGCCGAATTCCTGGAGCTCTGTCGAGTTGATGGCGGCGGCCACAACCTGCCAGTCTATGACTATACCGCAGACCGAGAAAACGAATTTCGATTTACAATGGATGGGCCAACTGTCTTTCGAGTCGCGTTAAGGCATCTTCCGCCGATGTACGCGAAACTGAAAAATGAGTTTGAATCAGTAATTGAAAACGGATTAGATAATTGCCATATCATTCCGCACCAGGCGTCCCCCAAAGCAGTCGAACTCGTCCGCCGAGCGATCGACATTCCCGCTAACCGATACCATGTCGCCATGCAACAAACTGGAAATCTCGCCGCCGCCAGCATCCCAACCATGCTGGATCGCGTTCGCAAAAATGGCACGGTCAACGTTGGTGATACGGTCATGCTATTGGGAACATCGGCGGGCTATTCTCAAGCAGCTTTGATTTTCGAGCTGTAGGAGAAACTGATGCTGCTTAAGAATGTTCGCTTCCACAACGGCGGATACTGCTGGCAAAACGAATGCCTGACTGGCGTTTCAAGTTTTAAGTTTCGTCGCTTTCAAGCCGTCTTTATTTCCTTCGAACATCCCGAACATGGAAAGTGCTTGATCGATACTGGCTATGGACCTGACATTTTTCCGGCGACCCGTCGGTTGCCATGGCGGATTCTTCGGTGGATGACACCAATTCCGCGAAAGCAAACTTTCAACGAGCCAAGCTACCCTGAAAAGCTTGGACTTCGGCCAAACGAGATCAATTCTATTTTCATTTCGCACTTTCATGCTGATCACATTGGCGGTACGAAGCTTTTCCCTGATTCCAATTTTATCTATAGGCGAGATGCACTGGCGAAGCTTGAGTCAATGACGAGCTGGCGCCAACTCAATGACGGATTTATTCCAGCGTTGTTGCCCAACGACTTTGTTGAACGGGGCAAGCCATTAGAAGAGTCTCAGTTTTCTGCAGACGATTCGTTATTCGGATTTTCAACGCTTGATTATTGGAAGGATGGCAGTCTGACTTTAATTAACTTACCCGGACATGCGATTGGCCATACTGGCTATCTACTCAACACGGACGCTGGTCAAAAATTGTACGTCGTCGATTCGTTTTGGGATCGTCGGGCATTTGATCGAAAAGCGAAGCCTTTTTGGCTAGCTCGGCGGATCCTACATTCCTACGAAGAGTATCGCGACACGAATCTTCGACTTGAAAAACTATATAAGTCAGCCAAGCTAACGCCTTTGGCCTGTCATTGTCCACTGACTCAAGATCAAGTTGAAGGGAGCTAACCAAAGCTTATTGGAAAACTAAGAAGCCTTAAGAAAACAGAAACAGTAAAAGTGTTGAATGCGAAGCTTTAAGTGGGTGACTCTTGCCGAGAGTTACCAAGCCAAAGTGTAGTTTCCTTTGTCAGTAAACTATCACAGAAGTTTCGGGTTTGCGTTAGGCTTGGAAACTTCCGGCAGAAGTTACCCACTAAAACCAGCGTCAACACAACCTATAGGCTCAGCCTTCAATTTCGACTTTAACGTTCTTCCGCTAATTCTCTGAGGCGGTAATTGGGCGATCGGGTCGAATCAAACACCACATCACGATGGCAGCCATATTAAGTCCAGCAGCCAGATAGAAAAATGGAGTCGCCGTTCCTGCCCAACCCTTCAAGATTGGAAACAAGAGCGGCATCATGCACGACCCACCCAAGTTTCCGGCCATATTCATCGTGCCAGAAACGACGCCGGAGTTTTCTTGCCCGATATCGTTCGCCGTCGACCACGAAGGACTGAGCGTCATGTCCGCACCGAAAACGGCAAGTGAAATACAGAATACGGCCGCGACTGCTGAACCCATGTGAACGCTAACCGCCATTCCAATCGCGGCCAACGCGAATCCAATAATTGCGGGGACACGTCGAGACATCGTCCAGTTGCCTTTGCGATAGATCGCATCGATCGTGAATCCAGCAACCCAGTTACCAACGGCTCCGCAAAACAACGCGATCCCGTTATAAAGTGCCGCCGTTTCCGCGGACAAACCGTAGGTTCCTTTTAAATAACTGAACGACCAAGACAACATAAAAAAGAAAGTAAAATTGGAGCAGATGTATTGTCCCATCAAGAGCAACATATTTCGATTGCCGAGCAATTCGCCCATCGACAAACCGCTTGATGAAGTCTTATTTTCTGCGTCTTGGCCATCGCGAATCAGCTTCAACTCTGCGCTTGAAACTCCCGAATGCTCGTTGGGATCGTCTCGAAACCAAAAGTACCAAACGACTGCCAACACGACCCCCAGTCCGCCCAACAACCAAAACATTTGCTGCCATGGAATAATGCTTTGAAGCCAGACAGCCAATGGAAAGGAGACTGCGGCGCCGATTCTACCACCTGAAAAATTTAAGCCATGAGCCAACCCTCTTTCACGCTTGGGCAACCACGAAAAAATTCCCCTGGCCATCGCGGGATAGGCACCGGCTTCGCCCAAGCCAAAAAGAAATCGCACGCCCAACATCGCAAAGAAACTTCTTACGACTCCCGTCAAAGAAGTAAAGACTGACCAAATCAAGATCACCAACGTCAGAATTTTTCTTGCTCCATAGCGGTCTGCAAGATATCCACCAGGTGTTTGTCCTAGCGCGTAGGCGAAGGCGAAAATTGAGAAAACCATTCCGATTTGAAAATCGGAAAAACCTAGATCGTCTCGCAACTCGTCTTTAACCGTTGAAATTACCGATCGGTCGATGTAGAGAATCATTGATAACAAGACCATCCCGAAAATCAGCAAGAATCGTTTCGGTAATCCTGACGGCTTTGAATCAGAAGTACTTTCGATTGTTTGATGCGAGTTCTCTGACATAGCTTTTGATTTTGGAGTAAGCGTCAATGAGATTAAATGGCGTTTGTTTCGACTTGCCCCGAAGCAGCCGAAGCGTATGCCAATTCGACTAGTTGAACGGATTGGGCATAGTCTGTCACGCTACTTTCAAACTCTTTTCCAGTTTGAACGCAATCAACGAAGTGTCGTTGGACGGCGAAAACACAGTCACCTGCAAATCCAGATTTCGAAGGTTGATACTCATGTTGGATTGGAGTTTCACCCAGCAAGTTGATCGTAATCGTACCATCGAAATCCAATTCCAAATGACCAAGACTACCCTCGACGCGAACCGTTCCAAATGTGTAGCGGGCGTTTTCGGCGCTTGATTCGTTGTACCGATTCGCATCCAACACAGCAGTCGCTCCGCACTTCATTTCGCAAACAATCAGGGCACAGTCTTCCCCTTTGATAACTGGATTTCGTCGAGCCGTTTTCGCGTAAACGGATTTGACCTCGCCGAAGAGATAGCGAAACGTGTCAAGAAAATGCACACCCGTTTCAAAAATGAATAGGCGTTCGTAGTCACGGAAAAACGGTTGTCGGGCGAGATAGGCGTCTTCGCCCCAGCCATCGCCCATCCGACACATCACGTTGCAATGAAAGACCTCGCCAATCGTGTTGGCATCCATCAACCGTTTCATTTCGCGATACCAAGGCTGCCACCGCCAGTTTTCATGAACCATGCAGCGCACGTTGCTCTGTTCAACTAATTGAACGAGTTCTTGGGTTTCATCCCAAGTGGGCGCAAGTGGCTTTTGGCAAATGATCATCACACCAGCGTCGATCGCGGCCTTGCATAACTCAAGATGAGTTTCTGGCGGCGTGATGATGTCAACAAAGTCTGGTTGCTCAACCTCAAGCATTTTTGCGAACTCGGAAATCGGATAGCTGACCGGAATTCCAAATTCGCTTGCCATCTGCTGAGCTTTGTCAAGCGAACGATTGCAATTGGCAACGATCTCAACCTCATCCATGCGGCTCCAAGCCTCGTACTGAAACCGGCTAAAGTAACCGGCTCCTATGCAAACGCCGCGAAGTTTTTTCTGCTCTGTCTCAGTCATACCCATCAAACCCTTTAACACTCCAAGTCCAACTTAGTCCAACTTAGACCAACTTCAACAAGACTTCATGCAACGCTGCGTCTCCTCCAACGTTGCCCGGAAAGATCACGTAATTTAGTTTTGGGAACTTGGATTCATCGCCAAGCCTCCACACGGGAACTCCGGGTAGAATCGAACCGACGACAGTCGCCCGCTCGACTCCGAGCGCTTCCGTCGCGATATCACTTGATGTGATTCCACCTTTTACCACCAGAAACTTTGGCCGATTCGTAAGCTGCTGAACGATAGACACCAAAGCGGAGGAGACGGCTTTGGAGATCCGCAAATTCTCTGCATCATCGGAACCGATTGCCAGTGAGCGACTTGTAAACAAGATGACATTCTTGCCAGCCTTCAAGCCTTTATTGACCTGACTCGTCACCTCGGCAATCGTCTTTGCCTCTGAATCCAGCACATCTGAAACGGGCAGCTCGATCGAATTAGCTGATGG
>CAYMFZ010000291.1:0-246 GCA_964389585.1 uncultured Pirellulaceae bacterium
TGATGAACGTAGTCAGCGCTGCCGAATCCCATCGTCTTCAAATCGTAGCCCTTAAGGATCCCTAAGATTTGAAGTGCGGCAATGCCTTGTCCGTTGGGAGGAAGTTCCCAAACTTGATAGCCGCGATAGTCAATTGAAACGGGCTCGACCCATTCCGATTTGTGTGAAGCAAGATCATCAAAAGCGAGAAAGCCATCGTGCTTTTTCATGAAGGCGTCAATCGTTTTCGCAATCTCGCCTTTATAG
>CAYMFZ010000291.1:256-2392 GCA_964389585.1 uncultured Pirellulaceae bacterium
CCTGAACGTGCGCCCACCGGAGCACTGGCAGAACATGCTGGTGGAGTTCGGCGAGCTCGAGCGCAAGACCCGCAGCTCCGTGGCAGTCGACGCCACGGACTTCGTTCATTTCACCCTTCGCTGGCGCTTTTCCGTCGACCAGAAACGTTTCTTCAAATCCGGGGTAGCGTTTTAGGAACGAGCTTCGTTTCCAGTAGTACGCGATCAACTCGGACACAGGGAATCCTTCGCGGGCATATCCGATCGCCGGTTGAAGAACATCCTTCATCGGCAGCTTGCCGAATTTTCCGTGAAGCTCAAACCAGCCATCGACGCAGCCGGGAACTGAAACCGGCAGCGGACCAAGCGACGGGATCTTCGTTCGGGATCCAAGACTCTCTTTGAGCTTTTCCAAAGTCAAACTCTTGGGCGAACGACCACTCGCGTTGAGTCCATAAAGTTTTTGTTCTGAATTAATCCAGACGATTGCAAACAAGTCGCCTCCCATTCCGTTGCCAGTCGGTTCCATCAGTCCCAAAGTCGCATTGGCGGCGATGGCAGCATCAACCGCACTGCCCCCTTGCTTCAAGATGTCAATAGCGACTTGCGTGGCAAGCGGTTGACTCGTTGCGGCCATGCCGTTTTTCGCAATCACTTCGCTGCGTGTCGCGAATTGCGATCCGGTAATTCGATCTTGTGCATTGATGAGATTGCAATTTCCATTTGCAAAGAACAAGGTCAGCAACACCACAGATAGAAACGGTTTGTCAATCTTCAATCGCAAACTGAACATCGGAGAATCCTGGATAGAAAATTTAAAGGTCTAAGTGGCGGCGAAACGATTTGGGAATTCTGAAAGAAGGTTGGTTCGTGTTCTAGATCACTCAAATCGTTCTTCGAAAAACAGTTGAAGCGTCAAGCCTCAGATGTTTCACATTGATCCGCGGAGTGTCGATTTAAAACGCGCGAAATTTTTTCTGCAACATGGATCAAAAGTACCTGCTTCATCGCGATGATTCAAAAAACGCAAGTGACACTTGGTTTTTAGTGAACAAACATCGTAGATTCGCGTCTTGTTTTTAACGCTTTCACGAAAATTTAGTTGGCAACGCTTGTTGTGTCGCCTCGTTTCAGGTTTTCAAAACAAAAAATTCAATCATAATAATGGTGTCCGTAGCTTAACGGTAAAGCGCTTGGTTGTGAATCAAGTTCATACCGGTTCGAATCCGGTCGGTCACCCTCACGTGTTATCATCTCACCAACTTCGTTCGGCGAGATGGTAGCGATGATCAAAGCAAGGAGTTTGCAACATGGTATCTGAGGTTCTCCAACGGCCAACGCTGGTGCTCAATCGAAGCTGGCAACCCGTCAACGTCGCGACGGTGGCCCGCGCTTTGGTTTTGGTTTGGAGCGACACTGCACGTGTCGTTGATCCGACTGACTACCAGCTTTATGACTGGGACGATTGGTCTCAGTTCGATCCAAGCGATGATCAGCCATTCGTCCAAGCCGTCTCGCAGCGCATTCGAGTTCCAGAAGTCATCACACTGACGGAATTCAATCGTTTGCCATCCACAACGGTCGCATTCAGTCGGCGTAATATTTTTAAGCGTGACCGAATGATGTGTCAGTATTGTGGACGCAAGCCTAAGGGCGACGAGCTAACGATCGACCACGTTGTGCCACGTTCGCATGGCGGTGGATCAAGCTGGGAAAACTGCGTTTTGGCTTGCATCAAATGCAACCACAGCAAAGCTGACCGAACGCCTGAAAGGGCCGGTTTGACTTTGATGACGGTGCCAAAGCAACCCAAGTGGAATCCGATTTACTCCCAACACACTAAGCGCTACCAAAGCTGGTCGAAATTCATCAGCGATGCGTACTGGAATGCCGAGTTGGCTGAGTAGGACGTGATTTCCAATTCAAGTTTCCGACGATATCGGATTTGAAGATAATAACTCAGATCGGATTTGAAAATGATAACTCGATCGGATTTGAGACGATAACTCAGGAAGCGAGTCATTAGATTGACTCGCTTCCTTTTTTCATGCGCCGTCACCGGCCAACCTCGTCACCAATTCCTTTTTCATTTGCTTCGATTGTCATTCCCGTCACCCGTGACAATCAAAACCAATCATTTCAAAAGAAAATTGAATT
>CAYMFZ010000291.1:2492-7172 GCA_964389585.1 uncultured Pirellulaceae bacterium
TCATTCCCGTCACCCGTGACAATCAAAACCAATCATTTCAAAAGAAAATTGAATTTACAAGTCGAAGACGGTGAATCGAACATAGTGAATTGAGCATAGTGAATTGACCATAGTGGCATTTCACTCCGTGAAATAGCGCCAGCCCCGAGGCGAAGCCAGGGCGCAAAACAAATTCTCCACATCCAAAAACCCTTCTTCTCGCCAGGCAATAAGCGCTTAAAGAGAGTAACAAGCAAGCAACGCAGTCAATTAGCAAGCCACTCGACTGTCAAATTTTTGTTACCAATTCTCATCAGATTTTTGGAACCACACAATGTGCATCAATTTGTAGATTCCATCTTCCGCAGATGCTAAGATGAAAAGCCTAGTCACCATTGAAAGGGAGCACATGACGGATTCGGCAGTTGATTTAGCAACCGAGCAAGTACAAGAGTTTACCGATCGCGTTCAAGCGATTCGCGAAAGCCTCCACTCAGTCGTCGTCGGACAAGACGAAACGGTTGACCAGCTTTTAATTTGTGCCCTGACCGGATCCCATAGTTTACTAGTCGGAGTTCCTGGGTTGGCGAAAACGCTGATCGTTAAGGCGCTCGCATCCGCGTTTGATTGGAAGTTTTCTCGGATTCAATTCACGCCCGACTTAATGCCTTCTGATATTACAGGCTATGAATTGTTAGGGCGCGGCGAGGGCAACGCTCAGGAAATGGTCTTTCGACCCGGACCCGTCTTTGCCAACCTTGTGCTCGCTGATGAAATCAATCGCGCCGCACCCAAGACCCAATCGGCGATGCTCGAAGCAATGGCCGAACGTCATGTAACGGTGGGGGGCCAAACGCATCATATTGAACAACCCTTTCTCGTTGTCGCAACCCAAAATCCGATCGAGCAAGAAGGGACCTATCCGCTCCCCGAAGCCCAGCTTGATCGATTCATGATGGAAATTCGAGTTGGCTATCCGACGCCACAACAAGAGAAAGAGATTGTGCTTCGTACCACAGGTGGCGAGTTGGCGATGCCCGAATCCGTGTTCACTCCCGAGTCGTTTATGCAGCTTCGCCAGTTGGTGAACTCGGTGCCAGTGCCGGACAACGTGGCGGAATACGCAGTCAAGCTTTGTGGCAGTAGTCGTCCGGATGATCCGCGGGCAAACCAATTCGTAAGGGACTATGTCAGTTTTGGCGCCGGTCCACGAGGTTCGCAAAATCTGGTCATGGCTGCGAAGGCTCGCGCACTTCTCGAAAGTCGAACGGCGCCGACCGTAGGCGATGTTAAGTCGGTTGCCACTCCGATTCTTCGGCACCGACTCGTTGGTAATCATCGAGCGATTGGAGATGGAATTTCAACAGATGATATCGTTGATAAATTAATCAAGGAGATCGGCAACTGATGCTGAAGCAAGAGAAAACAAAGTTTCTCGAACTCAGTGCGTTGGCGGCTCTTCAGAATATGCGGTTCACAACGCGCCATCGGATCGAAGGAACTTATAGCGGTCGGCACACCTCGCGTACCCTTGGGGGAAGTGGCGAATTTTCCGACTATCGAGAGTACACGCCCGGAGAAGACCTTCGTCGGCTTGACTGGCGCGTGCTGGGTCGGACGGGGCGAGCCTACGTCAAACTTTTTCAAGATGAAACGAATCTGGTTTGCACGCCCGTTGTAGATTGCAGTCGCTCGATGCAATTTGGTGCGGCAAGTAGCAAAGATAACACCGGTTCCAAGCTTGAATACGCTCAGTATTTTGTTACCGCGCTAAGTCACTTAGTCAGTTTCGGCAGGGATCAAGTTGGCCTCGCACTGGTCAGTGAAACTCTTAAAGACTTTTTGTCGCCTGGCAGTACGCCGGATCACGTCAGTCGTCTGCATCGAACGCTCGCGAATGTTGAGGCTGCGGGCGAAGCCAAATGGGAGCCCGCGTTTGGCGAGCTGTTCCAACGTTCGGGGCGTCGCGGCGTGATGCTTTTGATCTCCGACTTCCTTAGCGATGATCTCGATTCTTTGTTCTCTTCGATTCGATTGTTTCGTCATCGTGGATGGGAAGTCATTGCGCTGCATCTCGTTCATCCCGATGAAGAGCGTTTGCCAACTGGAACAGCATTTCGATTCGAAGGCATGGAAGGCGAAGGGGCTGTCAGTTGTTCGCCAACTGAGATTCGTGAAATTTACGAAACGAATTTTGCTCAGCATCTTTCAAATATCCGAACGATGGCATTGTCGGCTGGTTGCGATTATCGAATGGTCTCAACTGCAATTCCGTACCTGCAAACGTTAAGCGGGTTTTTAGTGGCCAGAAACGGTTGACCTTCGTTTATTAGAACTTGAACCAAAGAGCTCGTCTTTTGGCACGCAACAGACGAATCATCTGAAGTGAATTATCCAAACTGAATAATCTGCATTGAATTTTCTCAACACATGGGCGATCGGAATGGGGGCCGTAGCAATCTTGCTGCCGGTTGTCATTCATTTTTTGACAAAGCCCCGTCCAACCGCAATGCCGCTTTCGACGATTCGTTTTGTGCAAGCCGCGGTCAAGCAACGACGTGCTCGGAGCTGGCTGCGGGACGTATTGGTTCTGGCGATGCGTTCACTTGCGATTGGTTGCATCGCGTGGGCGTTTGCTCAACCGCTCTTCAATTCAGAAAAAGTCGCGGAAGTCGATACGTCGGCAACCACCCAACGCGTTGTGATTCTCGACTCAAGTCAATCGATGTCAGCGATCGAGTCGGGCGTTGACGGGTTTCAAGCGGCCCGAGTTCAGGCTTCACGGTTTCTGAAAACGGCTTCGGGCTTAAAAGCGAACTTGATTTTGGCAGGCGCGACTCCGGAAGCTGTTTTCGAGTCGCCCTCGGCCAATGTCAATGTTCTCAATGAAGCACTTTCCAAATCCGTCTCGCAACCAGAGAGAATTGACACCCAAGCCGCAATCAATTCGGCGGCTCAGATGTTGGCAAGCGACCAACCGGATCTCGCTCGAGAACTGATCATCGTCAGCGATTTCCAACGAACCAACTGGTCGACTGTGGACTTCGGCCCGCTGCCTGAATCGACTCAAATCAAACTTGAATCAACGGCTCCGACTGAAACCCCACAGAACTTAGCCATTCTTTCCGTTGGCTTCGCTGAAAAACCAACCGCCGGGAACCTTGGAATTCTGGAAGTTGTCGTCGGTAACTTTTCAAAAAAAGCAAACAATGTCCGCGTCGAGGTTTCGCTTAACGATAGCGTATTTGTATTGGAAGAAATCTGCCCTCCGAACGTGCGTACGATCCTTTCGAAAGAGGTCATGGTTCGCGAATCAGGCTGGCAGACAGGTTGGGCAAAAATTCTTGACAACCAAGACGCTTTAGTGGCCGACGATCAATATCCGTTTGTGGTTCAAGCAATCGAAACGCCGACTTGCACTTTGGTCACGCGTCAGTCACCTAGTATGAAGCCTTCGTCAAGCTACTTCCTTGAGCGAGCTTTGTCGCCCAATGATCAACCCGTTGCCGGTCAGATGACGGTCACACGAATGGGGCCGGGACGATTCGCGTTGGATGCGGTTGCCGGAAGTCAGCTTTTGATTTTCGATCATCCTGGCAAGCTTCAGTCCACTCAAATTGCGGCGATCGCAAGCTTGATCCGTCGAGGGCGCGGCGTGTTGTACGTCGCGAGTGAACCGGTTGACGCGACGAATTTGAAGTTGCTCTATGACGGATTGGGAAGCGATCTTCGTGCTCCTGTTGAGTTCTCCCCTGCTCCGCGCGGCGCCAGTCGACGCGAGTTAACGATTGCAAGTGTGAAACAGAAAGTCCGTCCTTTCAATGTGTTTGGAGATTCGTTAACGGCGACTCTTTCCGATTTGCGAATCGCGGGTGGTCTTGCGACACGGCGTGTGCCGGATTCGCTTGACGACGACATTCTTGCGACGTTGAGTGACCAATCGGTAATGCTGTTCTCATCGCCTGCTGGGTTGGGGAATTTTTGTGTCTTAAACGTTGACTTGAATGAATCAAATTTGCCCCGCCACCCAACTTTCGTCCCAATCATTAGCGAGCTTGTCGAAGGATTGCTGCGGTCTAACGGTCGTTCGCAAGAATCTTTTTGTGGAGAGTCGTTAACGAGATTGCTTCCGCCTTCGGTCACGGGTGCATCGGGATTAGAAGTGATCGCGGATTCGGAATCGGACGCTGCTTCATTTGGAGAATTTCAACAGTCGGGCGAAGGAGTTGTTTGGAATTGGCGTCGTCTTGATGGTCCCAATGTGTTCACGATTGAAGAGTCATCAAACGGCTCGAATGATGCGGGCGGATCGAACAATACAGAATCGAAACAAGTCGTGTTCGCTTTGGCGTCAAGTATTCCGCCCGAGGAATCCGATTTACGAACGCTTGATGCAGAAGTCATGACGGAGCGTTTGTCTGGTGGAAGGCAAGTCAGTTTCACGCGCGTTGCGGAG
Source organism: uncultured Pirellulaceae bacterium (assembly GCA_964389585.1). Taxonomy (GTDB): domain Bacteria; phylum Planctomycetota; class Planctomycetia; order Pirellulales; family Pirellulaceae; genus Mariniblastus. The sequence goes on from CAYMFZ010000291.1 coordinate 6,928, forward strand.
GCAGAAAAAGAAGATGACAAGAGTTGGATTTGGTTTGCCGTCGCCGCGGTGGTTGCACTCGTCGGAGAAGTGTTGATTTTGAAATGGTTTAAGACGTGAGCTGGATTTTTGGACGTGAGGAGAGGTGTTGTAAAAGTAAAATTGTGGCATTTTGACAAAGTGGCATTTCACTCCGTGAAATAGCGCCAAGCCCCGATGCGAAGCGAAGGTGGCTTAAAGAGTAAGAGTAAGAGTAAGAGTAAGAG
>CAYMFZ010000292.1:0-7171 GCA_964389585.1 uncultured Pirellulaceae bacterium
AAACGAAAAAGGGTTGACCACTTGCTTGAACTGGAAACGCTCGGCGCCCAACCTGACGATTTGGTGAGCTACCATTTTTGGGCGGAAGACATTGGGCCCGATGGTCAGCGACGTCGTGTTTTCAGTGATATGTTTTTTGCCGAGGTTAGGCACTTCGACGAGATCTTTCGACAAGGTCAAGCACCGGCGGGTGGTCAACAACAGCAGCAACAACAAGGCCAACAACAAGGCGGCAACGCCCAGCAGGCTCAAGAAGTCGCCGAGTTGCAAAAGGAAATAATCAACGGAACTTGGAAATTGATTCGTCGCGAAACAGCGGGTGAGCTGACTGAAAAATTCGGATCTGATTCTGAGTTGCTGGCCGAATCACAACAGGCCGCGATCGCAAGTCTGGCTGAATTGGCTGAGAAGATTGAAGATCCGAAATCGAAAGCCTTCATCGAGCCCGTTCGAACCTTTATGAACGAGGCAGTTCTTCATTTGACTCAATCCAATCAAGACGCGGATGTTGGTGCGCTGCGTCCAGCCCTCTCCGCCGAACAAGCCGCCTATCAAGGGCTGTTGAAACTGCGTGCTCGCGAACACGAAATCGTGCGGCAGCAGCAACAATCGCAACCGGGGCAAGGGCAACAAAACAATCGGCAGCAACAACAATTGGATCAATTGAATCTCAAGGAAGACGAGAACCGATACGAAAACGAGAAAACCGCGCAGGAACAAACCGAGCAGACGCAACAGCAACAAGAAGATCGACAGGTGCTTAGCCGCTTGCGCGAGTTGGCTCGACGTCAAAACGATCTGAACGAACGAGTCAAAGAGTTGCAGTCGGCGCTCGAAGAAGCCAAAACGGCAGAAGAAAAAGAGGAGATCGAGCGTCGGCTTAAATCGCTTCAAGAGCAGCAGGAGCAGATGCTACGCGACACTGAGGAACTGCTTGATCGAATGAATCAGGAAGAGAATCAAGAGCGAATGTCTGAGCAGTCGGAGCAATTGGAGCAGACACGCGAGAATCTTCAGAAGGCTTCCGAGGCACTCGATCAAAAAGAGGCTTCACGTGCGGCTGCGGAGGGAACGCGAGCGCAACGCGACCTTGAAGATTTACGAGATGAGTTTCAAGAAAAAACGTCGGGCCAGTTCACCGAGCAGATGAGACAGATGCGAAATGAAGCTCAGGAGCTTGAAGAAAAACAAGCAGAAATCGCCAGTGAACTTTCCGATCAACCGGAGCTTGGCACGAAAGAAAACGAAGCTCCATCTTTGCGTGACACGGAAAGTGACGAACCCAACGTCTCGGAGAAATTGGCGGAGCAACAACAAGCTGTCGAAGACCTCCGAAAACGAATGCGAGAGACCATCGAGGAAGCTGAGCCGTTCGAGCCTTTGCTGGCCGAAGAGCTGTATGACACTTACCGAGATTCAGAAGTTTCACGTCCAGACGAAGCGCTGAAGTCCGCACGCCGTTCGTTGGGCCGTGGTTGGCTTGAGGATGCACGAACGGAAGAGGACCGTGCCCGCCAAGGCATTCAGCAAATGCGTGAAGGGATCGAGAATGCGGCGGAAAGAGTCTTGGGAGATGAGTCGGAAGCACTGAAGCAGGCGCGGAAGACGCTGGAGGAACTTAATCGGGAGCTGCAAGGCGAGATCAATCAACGTGCTTCCGAGCAAGGTAAAGAAGAACAAGGCGAACGAAATTCGGACGGACGCGCTGATGCCGCTGACAACGAACGTGGAGAAAACAGAGAACGGGAAGGTGAGCCGACTGATCGCGATGACGAAAATCCGCGTGAAGGTGAAGGCCGTGGTAAGCAAACCGATGGCGAATCTGAAGAAGGTGATTCAGGCAAAAGCGAATCAGATGAGGAAAAGCCACAGGAAGGAAGCGGCAAGGGCCAAGGCAAATCGCAAGCTGGTCAACCTAACGATGAAGAGCCTCAAGCGGGACAAGGTCAAGCGGAACAAGGTCAACCGGGACAAGGTCAACCGGGTCAGGGGCAAGAAGGTCAGCCACAAGAAGGAAATTCACAAGAAGGGCAAGGGAATGGGGGAGGTCGAAATCAAAACGATCAGGCTCAGCCCAATCAAGATCCAAACGACCAAAACCCACGCGAACGAATGCTTGACCAGATTCGAAATGCTGGAGGTTTGAATCGGCCTAACCAAGCCGCCAATCCTGAGATGTGGAATCCTGGTGGAGACCAACGGATTCGCCAACCACTAACGGGTGAAGACTTTCGCGATTGGTCGGATCGGCTGCGCGATGTTGAAGAAATGGTGGCGGATCCCGAATTGCGTGCCGAGGCTTCGCGGATTCGTGAGCAGGCACGCGAGATTCGTAAAGATTTAAAGCGTCACTCGGAAGAACCGAATTGGGATCTAATCAAGATGAAGGTTGCTCGACCGTTGGCTGAATTGCAAGATCGCGTCGCCGAAGAGATCATGCGACGCGATTCAGATGACGCTTTGATTCCGCTAGATCGAGACCCTATTCCGGCTGAATATCAAGATGCGGTTCGACGATACTACGAGCGGATCGGGAGCGGCAAATGACTTTCGGTCACGCGGAATTCAAATTCGATCTAGGCTTGTTGGCACAAGCAACTCAATGGTCTTGGCCAAACGCTTGGGGTGCGCCTGAGTGGTTGATACCAGTTGGAATTTTGGTTTCGCTTTCGTTACTCGCTTTGATTTGGACTTACCTGCGAGCTCAAACTTCGTCTGGTTGGCGAGTCCTTTTGATGTCGCTCAAGTTGGCCGCGATCATTCTGCTGGCGATCTGTTTACTGGAGCCAATGTATCGATACAGTCGTCCCGAGAAAGGCGCAAACCTGATGGTCGTGATGGCCGACGATAGTCAAAGTCTTCAAATCAAAGACCGAGGTAAGTCAGAGACGCGAGAAACTGAACTGAAACGCAAACTCACTGAAGACAATGGTTGGCTCAACACGCTCGCTGAAGACTTCGACGTTCGACGTTACCAATTTGATCGCCGTCTGCGCCCGGTCTCCAACTTCGCAGGATACGCGGCTGACCAACGAGGAAGCGACGTCGTGAACAACTTGGGGTTGGTGGCTTCACGTTTTCGAGGAAGGCCTTCAGCGGGCATCATTTTGATGACGGATGGAAATACATCAGAATCGAAGGAGCTTGATTCGATTGACTGGTTCAGTTTGCCACCGATTTATCCGGTTGTTGTTGGAAAGGACCATCCTGCGAAGGATCTTGGCATCACGAAAATCACTAGCACCCAAACGAATTTCGAGTCGGCTCCTGTCACGATCACTGCGGAATTAATGGCTCACGGTTATCAAGGCAAACGTGTCGCTGTTCAATTGCTCGACGAAAAGGGAATCGAAGTTGAACGCAAGGAAGTCAAGCAAATCGAAGACGGACGACCATTCGCAGTTCGATTTCAAACACGACCTGAGAAGCGAGGTGTGAATTTCTACTCAGTCAAAGCGTTTGCTGAAGGAGAAGATGCCACCAACGTATCGGCAGAGTCGTCGGTCGAGGCAACGATTGTCAACAATCAGCGGCTTGCGACGGTGGATCGTGGGCGGGGGCCGTTTCGGATTCTCTATGTGACAGGTCGCCCGAACTGGGAGTTGAAATTTCTGCGCCGCTCACTCCAAGAAGATGAAGAATTAGATTTGGTCGCGTTGGTTCGAATCGCGAAACGAGAAGCCAAATTTACGTTTCGCGGACGAGAGGGGCAAAAGTCAAATTCTTTGTTTCGTGGATTCGAGTCGCAAGATGATGACACAACCGAACAGCATGACGAGCCAGTTTTTCTTCGGCTAGGGACACGAGACAAGAATGAGTTGCTGGGCGGATTTCCCAAGGATGCTGAAACTTTGTTTGAGTATGATGCGATTGTTTTGGATGACCTTGAGGCGAAATTTTTTACGGAGGATCAGAAGTCATTGATCCAACAGTTTGTCAGCCTTCGCGGTGGCGGATTTTTGATGTTGGGCGGACAGGAGTCGTTTGGTGCTGGAGAGTACGACAAGACTCAGATCGGCGAGATGTTACCCGTTTATCTCGATCGTGCCGTTCCCGTCCCGGATGCCAAATATCAATTGAGTCTGACGCGTGAAGGTTGGTTGCAGCCTTGGGTTCGAATTGAGTCGACCGAAGAAAAAGAACAACGTCGTTTGGTTTCGATGCCAAAATTCAAAACGATCAACGTTTCGAATTCAATCAAACCGGGCGCAACAGTGTTGGCGACCGTTTCATCCTCAGAAGAAAAGCAACATCCGGCTTTGATCGTGCAGCCTTATGGAAAGGGGCGAACGGGTGCGTTGATGATCGGTGACATGTGGCGTTGGCAACTCAAAAGCGACGAAGACAACGAAGATCTCTTGAAAGCCTGGCGTCAAACCTTGCGGTGGGCCGTCTCAGATGTTCCACGTCGAGTAGAGGTCAAAGTCGTTCAGCGAAATGACGCCAACCGCACGGCCGACATCGTCGTTGGTGTTCGCGACGAAGCTTATAAACCTTTCGACAACGCGACGGTTGCAATCAATGTAATAACGCCAGAGGGCAAGAAGATCGAGTTGACCGGAGAGCCGTCCGATTCTCAAGCTGGTGTTTACTCGGCAAGTTTCGTTTCGAATGAACCAGGAGCATATCGCGCGGAAGTTGTCGCCATGGCCGCGGACGGCACCGATATTGAACAGCGAGAATCGGGGTGGGTATCCGAACCAGATAGCGAAGAGTTTCAATCGCTTGAGCCCAATCGAGATTTCTTGGAATTGTTAGCAGAGAAAAGTGGCGGCGAAGTCATCGAGCTTGATGAACTTGAATCATTCGTCAGCAGTCTTGAGCATCGCGAGGTTCCAATCACCGAAACAAGTTCGCTTCCTTGGTGGCACAATTGGGGCATGTTGTTTTTGGCTTTGGGTTTATTGGTCAGCGAATGGGGAATCAGACGATTGAAGGGAATGCCGTAATGACGAAAAGACTCGCAGCTAACGTTTTGTCATTTGTCTTGTTTGCGATTGCGCTAATGCTACCAAGCTTCGCATGCGCACAGCAGAAAATTATTCTGACCGTCGGTGCCCCGGGAAGTGATGAGTATGGCAAGCAATTTGAAGAGTGGGCCACCAATTGGAAAGCGGCCATTGATTCGGTGAAAAATACGAAACCGAAACTAATGACGATTGGCTTAGATGCAAATTCGAAAACCGATTTTGACTTGCTTAAGTCTTCGATCGAATCGACATCGGCAGAGACAACCGAATTGTGGGTTGTCTTGATTGGTCACGGCACCGATGATCGCAAGTCTTCAAAATTCAATTTGAACGGCCCCGATGTTTCTGCGGCACAGCTTAATGAATGGCTCGCTCCCCTGCCCTGTCGCGTGATTGTGATCAATTGCACTTCCGCGAGCGGAGGTTTTGTTAGCAAATTGAAAAACGAAAATCGAATCGTAGTGACGGCGACCAAGTCAGGCGCTCAGCACAATTTTGCTCGGTTCGGTGGTTTTCTATCTCAGTCGATTGCTGATCCGACTTTTGATCTCGACAAAGACCAGCAGACGTCGTTGCTTGAAGCTTTTCTGGCAGCCTCTTCTCAAGCTCAAGAGTTTTACGTTCAAGATACCCGTCTCGCTACGGAGTTGGCGATGGTCGACGACAATGGCGATGGATTGGGAACTCCAGCCGATTGGTTTCAAGGAACGCGTGTCGTACGAAAATCGAAGAAAGGAACTCCCGATGGATTCGCAGCCAACCAAGTCTTTCTGGTGCGCGGCAGCGAAGAAGCAAAGTTGTCAGAAGAGCAGCGGGCACAGCGTGATGCGCTGGAAGTTGAAATTGAATTACTACGTTCAACAAAATCGACGATGACGGAAGAAGTTTATTTTGAATCGCTTGAGTCGCTGTTATTGAAACTGGCCAAGTTGTACGAGGCGAGTGAAGCGTCCGTCGACAAGTGAGCGAGCGGGCTGGGGAAATCGTGAATCGGTGGCGGCGCGCCATTGACGAATCGCCTACGCCAAGGGAATGGTTGATCCGAGAAGCCAATCCGTTTTTCGATGCCTTGTGCCGCCGTCCCTTCAGGACTCGGTTTGATTTTTTGGACAAACCACGGACTTGCGTCCGTGGCTAATGCCTGCCATGCCTTCGGCAGTCAACCTTGCACAGGAATAGCGTTCACCTGGATGTTGGCATTCAACCTGACGCTTGACTAGCATTATCGGATTTTGGCATTCAATCTGACTCTGGCATTCAACCGGAAAACTTTATCCCCGCTGATGTCGAAATCCCGGCATTCAACCCGAAGGTGAGTGCCAACGGCACGGCATGTGATAGCCGTGGACGCAAGTCCATGTTTGGATGATCCGAATTCTTTCAGAGTCCCGATAGGGACGGCAGGAAAAGGCTAACTCGATGATGCTTAAACTGGCCGCGTTGTGACCCGCGTTCCAGTCTCGCATTCTTCAATATCAACATCGATATCTAAAAACAACTTGAGGATTTCAATGTGAGTCGTGGAATGAAGCGACAATGGTTCGGTTACGAACGAACTGGTTTGTCCTTGAGACGCTGACAAACCAAGTGGGAGTAAAATCTGATCTGCCAAATGTTCGCCCACGGGGTATTCGCTTTCGAGATAAGGCTTTGCATCGCGATAAACCTTCCTCGCAACATCTTCGGCTTTTACGCCCTTCCTTCCGAATCCAGTAAACAGCTCCCGAACGTTGCCGCTATCCAGTTCCAGCATCGCAACGTTTCCTGGGCCGGGTGAGTTCTTGATCTCAATGGCCCGACACTCCGCTGGATGCCATTTCCCTTTGCGACGAATAATATCCAACTCACGTTCGGCGATGTGAAGTGGAAGCTTCGAAACGAGCGCACGGATATTCGCCTTCGTTTTGTGTTGTCGCTCCAGCAATTCAAGCGAACCAAGTTCTTTGCTGGGCGTGACGTCGATTTTGAACTTGCCGCCGCCCACCGGAAAGAAGCCGTAACTCTCGATCGAAGTGCTAAATTCTGGGCCAAGCTTTCGAACTTGCGGAAGATAGACTCGATCGAGAAAATCGAAAGGCGGAGCTCCTTGGTTGTGGGTGCCGCCCTCAACCGTGATTGAAGAAGGTCCATCAGCCAAAATTAGCGCTGGCAATACGGTTTGAGCCACCAGCGTTGCGCTGCCCGCAGTCCCGACTTTGAAA
>CAYMFZ010000293.1:0-7147 GCA_964389585.1 uncultured Pirellulaceae bacterium
TCTCTTTACCAAAGCCCGCCTGAGCGGTATATTCTGAGCGTTGTCAGCTGACCGCTGGCCGCGAAAATCACAACTAAAATGCACCTGTAGCTCAATTGGATAGAGCATCGGTCTACGGAACCGAAGGTTAGAGGTTCGAACCCTCTCAGGTGTACTTTCTTATTTGCCCCATCGTCGGGATTGGCCTTTTCCCGTACTTCTTGATAGCCTTTTCGAATTTTCTGGCATCGTTTCTCATCTCTAAAAAGAAACGTCGGTGTACCTGCGTAATTCCGTCTAAGCTGGAATTACTATGTTGGAACCAGTTCATATCGAGAAAAGCATATTCAGCCCTCGAGCTGTCCAGTTCGCCATCAATCGGGTCGCGCTTCGAAATTTCAATCTGTTTGTTATTTCCTCTTTATTGATCGGCTATGTTGCGACGGAAGCACTGGCTTCCGCTGGTGTTGAATTCATGGGGTTTGATTTATTCCGTCAGAAATTGTTCGGTATGTCGGATGGTTCCATCTCAACCTTTTACTCAACAATCAATTTAGTCTTTGCTGGCTTGTTATCCCTTTTTGTCACATCGGTGAACGTTGGAAAGAAGAGATTCTTTTTCGCTTGGTTAGCAGTGATTCTTCTGTTCATGTCAATTGATGAATGTGTGATGATCCATGAAAGTCTTGGAGGTCTGGGACGCAAGTTGTGGGGAGTGCAGGCGGAAGGGGTTTTCTTTTTCGGGTGGTATCTTGTCGTAGTACCGCTATTTGGTTTAAGCCTTTTGCCGCTTCTTTGTTTGGCTAAGGCGATTGATGGGACTGAGCGATTCGAGATGCTGTTGATCCTTGCAGTGTTTCTTCTCGGTGCCGTTGGGATGGAAATGCTTGAGTCGTTGTTTGCGTTCAACGAAAGTCCATGGAAGCAATGGACTGTAGTCTTAGAAGAAGGGTTGGAAATGATTGCGGTGGTCGCGCTGGTCGATATGCTGCTTCGCAAGTTGATTAGCACTTCACCTCGATTTTCTTTGAAACTGAATGGTTAACGAACTAGGATTCTGAAATAAGCTAACAGGCTCTGGTTGCTATTCCGTTTGTTGATTCAATCGGTGGATGCCAGCTCAAAAAAGCGAGAGTCGGGATTCAAGTTAGTGTGTTAAGTGGTCTCTCTCGAATCGTTTCCCTTGGCATTCAAGAGTTGGGCTTATATGTTGGGTTGATCCGTTTAATTTGTTCGCGAAGCAGAACCCTTTGCCAGATTAGAATTACAATCTTGTTCAAAAGTCATCTCAAACAGTTGTCGAATCCAATTGGTTAGCACGCGGTGGCTTAGTGGCTGCCGCAATTGCCACGCCATACAAAATCCGTAAACCCAAAGAGCATGCAATGAGTCGATTTCTACTTAGTTCGCTGATCGTGGCAACTCTGGCATTGTTTTTTCCAAGTATGGTTGTTGCAGATGGAGGAAAGTTTGATGTCGTGGCTGTTCCCAAAATAGTGGAGCCAGATGCGATTCCAAATTCCACACCTCGTAACGTGGTGTTCATTCTGTCGGACGACCATCGATACGACGCGATGAGCTTCATGGGGCATCAGCTTGCTGAGACGCCGAATATGGATGCGATGGCGGATGTCGGAGTGCATTTGAAAAACGCTTTTGTGACCACCTCGCTCTGTTCGCCAAGTCGGGCTTCGATCTTGACCGGACTCTACACTTTTCGCCATCGCGTTATCGACAATCAAAGAGCCGTTCCCGAGGGCACTTTGTTTTTTCCGCAGTACTTGCAGAAGGCTGGCTATACGACCGGCTATGTCGGTAAGTGGCACATGGGGCGTGCCAACGATAACCCGCGGCCTGGATTCGATTATTGGGTTAGCTTCAAGGGTCAGGGGCACTATCTGCCTCCCTCTCCAAAGTACACACTCAACGTCAATGGAAAACGCGTTAAGCAAGAGGGTTACATTACCTCTGAGTTGACTGACTATGCGCTAGACTTTTTGAAGCAGCAAGAAAATAGCGATAAGCCATTTATGTTGTATCTCTCGCATAAAGCCGTTCACGGAAATTTCGTTCCTGACAAAAAGTATCGTGGCAAGTTTGCAAACAAGCCGTTTAAGCTGCCGCAGAGCGCAAATCCTGTAGGAGTCAACAAGCTGAATCGACCTCGATGGTTGCTTGATCAGCGGAATAGTTGGCACGGCATGGATTTTCCTTTGCACTCGGCTGACAGTGTTGAGGCAATCTATAAAGCTTACTGTGAGGCGCTATGTAGTGTTGACGATAGTATTGGCGCGGTAATGAATCAGTTGAGGGAAATGGGTATCTACGATGAGACGTTGGTCATTTACATGGGCGATAATGGCTACATGTTCGGGGAGCATGGTCTGATCGATAAACGCGTCGCCTATGAAACATCGAGTCGCGTTCCAATGCTGATGCAGTGTCCAGAGTTGCTCAATGGTGGAGTTGAGGTTGATGAAGTCGTGGCCAACATCGACGTCGCTCCAACGATCATGGAGGCGATGGGTTTGCAAAAGCCGCCGCACATGGATGGTGAAAGCTTTCTTCCGCTCGCGTGCGGAAAGACAATCCCATGGAGAGATTATTTTCTCTATGCCTATTACTGGGAGCAAAATTTTCCCCAAACGCCGACGCATTTTTCATTGCGTGGCGATCAATACAAGTTCACGACATATTACGGGCTTTGGGATACCGATGAGTTGTTTGATATTCAAGCAGACCCACACGAGCAAGTGAATTTGATTCACGATCCGAAATTTGCGGATCAGAAAAAGCAGATGGAAGATCGGCTTTACGAAATGATGGAGGAGTTGGGCGGAATGAATGTTCCATTGAATCCGCCGCGCGGTCGAAGGCACAACAAGCGGCTTCGACGCCGCGGCATAGATGGGCGCGGTGGAGAAAAGGCAGCCGATTTTCCAGAAGCGATGATTGTGGACGAACCGGAACGCAAAATTGTGAAGTAACTCTTTGGTTGATCAGTTGTCCACAAATATCACAATAATAATATGTGTAGCTGCGCTTCATTGTTGATCATCGCCCTTTCGCTAAATTGACTTGTGATCACGTGAATATATTCAGTGAATCAATTGCTTAAGAAATTGTGTTTCTACTCCTTAAACAATTCCCCGAGCACTTCTTCCAGATAGCGTCGCCAACAGTGCCAGTTGTGGGCTCCTTCGGTCAGTCGAGTTTGGTGGGCGACTCCGTTTTGAGTTAGCCACTTGTCAAAGCCGATGGTGTCTTCATAGAGAAAATCATCTTTGCCACAGCCCAGCCACAACCACGGCTTGTTGGATTTGAGTTCCGCAAGCTTTTTCGTGGCGGTGGCTTCGACGTTTAGTTTCTTGATCGAAGAACTGAAGCCCGCGATCCAACCGAACTGGTCGGAGTGATTGATGCCTACGTGAAGCGTTTGTCCGCCGCCCATCGAGAGCCCGGCAATGGCGCGGTTTTTCCGGTCTGATTTGCAACGGTAAGTTGACTCGACGAATGGCATTACGCCTTCGATCAGTTCGTTCTCAATCTCGACCAAGTTTTCCAACAACTGGTACTCTTGATAATTGGGGTTTGCTGGTAAGGCATTGTGTCCGAATGGCATCACGATGATTGCCGGAACTGACTTCTTCGTCGCCAACACGTTATCTGCGATGTGTTGAGCTTTGCCGACGCGAGACCAGGCGGTTTCATCGTCGCCGAATCCGTGTTGCAAATAGAGGACTGGATACGATTGGTTTCCGCTTTCATATCCAGGCGGAGTGTAGACAAATAATCGCCGCGTTTTCTTGAGTCGCGGTGACTCATACCAGTGCATGTGAACCGAACCGTGGGGCACCGATTGAATCTGATGAATTGCCGGGACTTCGCCTTTGGAGGTGTCGGCCGGAACATCGACCAGGTTGTCCATCCAAAGCCAGGCTTTGGTGTTTCGGTTGACCGGATCCATGACCCGAGCTTTGTCGACAACGAAGTGATAGGGGTAAGTGTCTGGCTCCAGCGGTCCAACCGTTTTTGACCAAATGCCATCTTCCGCTTTTTCTAGATTTCCGGAGATCTGCGAGACGTTGCCGTTGAGCGAAACGGATTTTGCGTTGGGAGCGTAGTAGCGAAAAGTGATAGTGCGGTCAGCATGTACCTCTGGCGAGACAGCGTAACGCTGCGCGGTGGCTTCGATTGGCATAAGAAGTATCAGGCCTAGCAATAGAACGAACTTAAGGGCGATGGAAAAATTAAAACGGCACATTCAAATGACCTTCACGATGGATCCATGTAACGAAATCGGAATTCGATTTTATCATAACGCTTGACATTGGAAGCGTTCACAGACAAATTGAAGAAGCGATCACCGCATTCAAGCTGGTGTAGAGCTGTTATGGCTTTTCACATCTCTGGGGCAACCCCAGGGGATCGACTTACGTAGGCAATTCGGAATTGTGAAAGATCGTGCGACTACCGACGCACTAGATTTCACCGTTGGAACGACTTGGTTGAAGCGGTGGTCGTTTTTTCGTAACCAACCCCGGATCGCATTTTGGCAAAGAAATCCAAACGCGAAAAGCCAGCTATAGCGAAAGTCGTTGCGATCGGTTTTTTGTCGTCGGATTGGGATTCGGATTCGATGGTGGCTTCTGTGGTGCGGGCATTCGAGCCAAAGCATGTGGTTTGGTTGAAGCCGTTGGCAGAGCGATGTGTCAGCCAGTACGTGTCAAAACCATCTCTCGATTCGCTGATGAAAATGATCGCAGCGGACGTCGAGTTTCGTTTGGCTCTCAAAGTCAACAATGTGAAATCGGTTCGGCTTAGTCGAATTCTTGAAGGCCGGTCGATTGTTGCAGTTCGTTGGAACTTGCCAAGAATTGATTCCTATCATGATCTGGCAAACTGGCTTGGCATTCGCCGCCGTGACCTTGGTTGGTTGGCCAACTTGCATTCCTCTGTTCCACGCCGAAGTTGTCAAACTGGAAAGCATTACGTTTGCACTTGGATACGAAAGCGATCAAGTGGCTTGCGTTTGATTGAATCGCCCAAGCCGATATTGAAAGACGCCCAAACCCAAATCAACGCAGAGATTTTGAGCCGAATCGAGCCACACGATGCTGCTCATGGATTTCGTCGGGGGCGAAGCGTTGTTTCCTTCGTGCAGGCACACGTGAACAAACCAGTTTGTTTGAAGATGGATTTGAAAAACTTTTTTCCATCGGTCACGTTTGGTCGCGCTTGGGGTGTGTTTCGGAATTCAGGTTACAGCCGTGATGTTGCGCGAACTCTTGCGGCGATTTGTACTTGTGCAACTCAGGCGGATGTATTGAAAGACGATTTGATCGGTTCGGTTGAGAACAGGAAATCGCTCGAGAAGGTTTATGGCAAACGTCACTTGCCTCAGGGCGCACCGACTTCGCCGGCAGTTTCGAATCTGGTGGCTTATGGGATGGATGCGAGGCTGCGTGGTTTGGCTTCGTCTCAAGGATTTGCTTACACACGATACGCGGATGATCTTTTGTTTTCTGGAGATGAGCAGCTTGCAAAATGTGCACAACGATTTGCGGCGACCGTAGGCGCGATTGCGCTCGAAGAAGGGTTTCAAGTTCAGTATCGAAAAACGCGATTGATGAGGGCTTCACAACGACAGCTTGCAACGGGAATCGTGATCAATCAAGCGAAGAATATTCCGCGTCGGCAGTTTGATCAACTGAAAGCAATCTTGTTCAATTGCGTTCGAAACGGTCCGCACAACGAGAATCGAAATCGTGAGCCGGACTTTCGCCGACATCTCGAAGGGCGCATTCAATGGGCTACTCAATTGAACCCAATGAAAGCGAGTAAACTGCAAGCACTTTTTTCGCAGATCGACTGGGAGACGTAATTTTTCGTGTGCAAATGTCGAGGTTAGGTTGAGTATTGAACTTGCGAATGTTAAGCCTGGTAAGTTCGTAGCTACTTTTACGATTATCTTAAGTTTTACGAAAGAAACGACCTTGAGGGCGCCGATCAAATGTTCCAGCAGCTAATCGCGCGAGTTTGCGCGATCGAGCCATTGCAAATCTGGACAGGAAGATTGAAATGTTTTCGCCCCAAAAACTGACTGCGATCGTATTAAACTCTTTGGCAGTTCTATTGTTGTTTTCCAGCACCTCGGAAGCTCAGCAGGCCGAATTCAATCGTCGCGTCGCCGCGATGCAAGAAGCGCGAGCCCGGGCTCAACAGCCAGCGCCCGTGCGAGTCGCATCGGCTGATATCGGCGTTGACTATGCTGCTCCGCCTTCACCGGCAGGAATCACGCGGGTCGCACAAGCTCAAACAAGACAACCAGCGCGGCGAGTCATGCTTGGTCAATCGGGGCGGAAGACTGCACCTCAAGCACAGCCTCGACAGGCTCAGCGAATCGCGCAGGTACCACCTTCGAACCGAGTCGCCAGCAAGTACACTCCGCAGCACACACGGACTGCCCAGTTGATGGATTCGACTTTTGTTGACGGTGGTTCTCCCATCATTAGCGAATACACCGACGGTGGTTTCGTCGATGGCGGATATGTCGACGGAGGGTTTGTTGATGGTGGTTGTCAGTCGTGTGGTGATGGTGGATGTTCTTCTTGCGGAGACACAAGTTACTTTGATGATCAATGTTGTGATCGAGGCGGATGCCCTCCTGGACCCTGTTGGTTAACTGGATTCGGCATGGCTTTCTACAATGGTGAATACTTTGGTGGAGCGACTTCGTTTCGCAGCACGCTGTTTTCAACTCCGGGCGGAACAGCGAATCAACTTTCAGATGATTGTAGTCACGGATTCTACGGCGGATTCAATCTAGGTATTCCACTTTGCAAATTGACTTGTGGTGTATTCTCTGGACAAGTCGGCGTGCGTTCGGTTCAAACGAACTTTAATGGCAACGCTTTCTCAAATGAAAATCGAGACCAGCTATTTGTGACTGCTGGATTTTATCGTCGCGTCGATTACGGCTTGCAGGCCGGCGTCGTGGCTGACATCCTTCACGAAGAGTGGTTCACTGAAACTGATTTGGTTCAGATTCGTGCCGATCTCGGATGGGTTTATCCCAATGGCTCAACGCTTGGTTTTCGCTACGCAACAAATGTTCAAGATGATGTAAACTCGGGAACGTTTGCTGGAAACGCATTCAATAACTTGA
>CAYMFZ010000294.1:0-7145 GCA_964389585.1 uncultured Pirellulaceae bacterium
TACAAGTTCGGCACCATCGCATCCATGCGAAGCTCAAGCGCACAACCCGCAACAGAGTTGTTATCGGGATATTGCCTTTACGCCTTCTGAACGAAACAGGCCGGATCACAAAAAAATTGACGACGACCCGTCATTTCTGTGAAGCGCCATTGATTTTGCGGCAGACTCCGAACCCGCAGGCTTATTCGAAAACAGAAGGCAATTCGACTAGCTAAGAAATTCCGATTGGCGAATTATTACAGGCAGAAAACGCCGTTTTTTGGACAGAAGCGCGTAAAAAAAGCGAACTCGTTCGAGTTCGCTTTTTGTGTTTCAAATTGGCTTGATCTATTACTGACCTGCCATCATCGGCAACATTTCGTTGATCATTGTCAGGGCGGCAGGCCCAACAAGAACCACGAAGATACCCGGAAAAATGAACAAAACCAGCGGGAAAATCAACTTAACCGCAGTCTTGGAAGCTTTCTCTTCCGCGATCTGGCGACGTCGAGTTCTCATCGCTTCGCTTTGAACACGAAGCGCCTTACCTACGCTGGTACCAAATTTGTCGACCTGAATCATTACCGAAGACAACGTTCGAAGATCTTCAACACCATTCCGCTGTCCAAGTTCCGTCAAGACAGTTTCGCGAGTCGAACCCATTTGCAACTGCTGGTTACAAAGCTTGAATTCTTCCGCAACCACTGGATGCGATGTGTCAAGCTCGTCAGCTACACGGCGAAGAGCTTGATCCATTCCAAGACCGGCTTCCACGCAAACGACCATAAGGTCAAGAGCGTCAGGCAGACCAAGGAACAGCTTTTGCTTTCGACTTCCTGCGATGAAGCCAAGAATGATTTCCGGCAAGAACATGAAGAGCACGGCGGCACCTAGTGAGTAGACTGCCGACCAAAGGTTTGGACCATTGACGAGCAATGCAACACCACCACCAACAAAGAATCCGAAACCAGCCGAAAGAACCTTCAACGTCGTGAGAACTTGCGTCGCACTTTCGCCTCGCATTCCCGCTTCGTCCAGCTTCTGCTTCAGCTTGTTGGCTTCCTTTTCATTCTTCGGCTTAAGCGCTTCGGAGATGTTTGGATTGGCCTTAGCCAAGTAGTTGGTGATCTTTTCCTTGGTGCCTTTTTGTTGTTTGACAATGTCAGACTGACCACCTTGATTAACTTTTTTAAGTTGCTCAAGACGAGATTCTGACTTTGTTTTGCCGTTGAAAACAATGTCGACTAATACCCAGGCACCAATCGCGATTGCACCAAAAGCGGCAAAAGGAAGTAGCGTGATGAAGTCGAGGGCGGCAGTTAGTTCAAATGCATTCATGGCACTATACCTTAATGTCAATAATTTTCTTGATAGCGACGGCACCGACGAACTGCAAGAAGATCGCACCCATCAGCATCTTTTGACCCAGCGGATCTTCAAACAGCATCATCACGTAGTCATAGTTCAACTTCAGCATCACGCCGAAGAGAATCGGCGGCAAACCGAGCAACACGATTCCGGAGATACGACCTTCACCCGTCAAAGCTTGGATCTGACCGCGAATTTGGAATCGCTCTCGTGTCAGGTGTGAAATCTTGTCCAAAATCTCGGCAAGGTCACCACCCGTTTGTCGCTGGAGGATAACCGCCGTCGCGAAAAACCGAAGATCGAGGTTAGGAACTCGCTCAGTCATCGCGACCAGTGAGTCGCTAAGTTTCATACCCAAGTTTTGCTGCTCAAAAGCTCGATGAAATTCGGGGCCAAGCGGCTCTTCCATCTGCTCACCCACAAGTTGGATTCCAGCAGGAAGACTCTGGCCAGCTCGCAAAGCTTGCGACATGAGATCGAGAGCAGAAGGGAGTTGCTCACCAAATTTGTTCAAGCGCTTTTTCTTCATCCACACCAACGCGACAAACGGCAAGATACCGGCGGCCAATGCTGCTAGTGGAACCATGGATTTCCATGGTGAGAAGACGAAGCACAAAGCACCTGCGACACCAGCAAACCCGAGTGTCATCAGGATAAATTTGGAAACTGAAACATCAGTACCCGTCGTCTCAAGAAAGTATCGAAGGTTGAAGAACCGTTTTGCGAATTCCTCAAGCTTGTTCGGTGCGTCATCCAAAGGTGACTTGAGCAAGTTCGTGGAGGCCGCTTCTTGCTTGGCAACGCCACGTCCGCCATTTTGCGTTAACGACGCCAAACGATCTTCAAGTTGATCCTTGTCGCCTTGGAACAGCAACGACACAGCGAACACCATGCCGCCGATGCCTATCGCAATCGCTCCAATGAGTATGTACATCATCATGTTTCGTAACTCGTCTAATCAAGTTTTCTGGTAACGTTCGACGCCAAGTCGCTTTTTCGTAATCGCTTTTTCTTTTATCAAAAGGGAGGTCGACTTCAGCCGCACCTCCCGAATTTTGCTTAGTCTTCCATCATGACGCGTTCGCGGAAGATGCTGGCTGGAAGCTTGATGCCCATCGACTCAAGCTTGTCCATGCATTTCGGACGAACACCTGTGCAAACGAATCGGCCTTTGGCTCGGCCATTTTCATCAACACCTGTTTTGTCAAAACGGAAAATGTCCTGCATCACGATCGTGTCGTTTTCCATTCCGCAGATCTCGGTAATCCGAGTAACCTTACGTGGACCACCCTGCAGTCGGTTGGCCTGAATGACGAGATCAACGGCACTTGCGATCTGTGTTCTCATCGCTTTAATTGGAAGATCAAAACCGGACATCATGATCATCGTTTCCATACGTGCGATACAGTCACGAGGAGTGTTCGCGTGAGTCGTGGTCAATGAACCTTCGTGACCCGTGTTCATCGCTTGAAGCATGTCCAATGTTTCTGGTCCACGACACTCACCAATAATGATTCGCTCAGGACGCATACGAAGACAGTTTTTCACAAGGTCAGTCGCCGAAACCGCACCCTTGCCTTCAATGTTTGGTGGGCGAGTTTCAAGTCGGACCACGTGATCCTGCTGAAGCTGAATTTCCGCCGCGTCTTCAATCGTGACAATACGATCTTCATTTGAGATGAAGCTCGAAAGCGTGTTCAGCAAAGTTGTTTTACCAGAACCCGTACCGCCTGAAATCACAATGTTCAAGCGAGCCTTCATTGCACCTTCAAGCAACATCACCATCTCTGGCGTGAACGCTTTGAAGTTCAAGAGGTCTTCGAGCTTGAGTGGATTGGAACCAAAACGACGAATCGACATCGCGGCACCATCAAGTGCCAACGGTGGAATAATCGCGTTAACACGAGAACCGTCTTCAAGACGAGCGTCAACCATCGGGCAAGTTTCATCAACACGACGGCCGACTTTCGAAACAATGCGGTCAATGATCTGCAATAAGTGAGCGTTGTCGCGGAACTCAACGTTTGTCTTTTCCATCTTTCCGCCGCGCTCGGCGTAGATGTTGTGAGGACCGTTGATCAAGATATCGCTGATCGCTGGATCCTTGAGCAACAACTCAAGAGGACCTAGTCCAAAAGTTTCATCGAGAACTTCTTCAACCAAACGATCGCGTTCCGATCGGTTTAGCAAGTTGTTTTCGCCGTCACATAGATGCTCGACGACAACGCGAATCTCTCTCCGCAGAACGTCGCCCTCAAGTTCGCCGACGCGGCTGAGATCTAATTTTCCAATCAGTTTTCCGTGAATCCGTTGTTTTAACTGATCAAATTCGCTAACTTTGGATTTTGTCGTGCTCATGTTTCAATCTTGCCTGCAATCAAAGGGAAATCGAGGAGCGCGAAAGACCGCCTGTCTTTCACCGCCTAATTCCGTTGCTATTTCGCAACATGCAAAAACATACAACACACAAAACAGATCGTTCAAAGTCGCTGGAGATAATTTTGTTTATCTGAACCGACTCGCCCAAACGACTGACAAAACCGACACGTTCCAAATTGTTCAACTTCGACTAAAGTCAGACGCTGAATAATTTGCTGGCACGATAGAATCATTTGTTACAACCGGACACGCTCAACGGCCGCTTGCGATCTTCGCCGCAATACAAGCTCGAAGCGCAAGCGAGTGAGAACTCCAACTCAGTGTCGCAGTCAAAATCCCCACTCGCAAATCCCCACTCGCAAATCCCTACTCGCAAATCCCTACTCGCAAATCCCTACTCGCTTAAGCGTCGAGCTTGTTTTCTGTGCTACGGCAGAGCCAAGTGAGTACTTACCAGCAGAGTTGGTGGTTTACAGAAACTAATTGGATCGCGCGGAAAGAAGCCCATGAAAAAGACCAAGGCAGAGCAGCAACCGCCGAAGCACAAGGCAAAAGAAGTCGTTGATACGCTTCGAAAAAAATCAAACCCCGAAAAAGCCGCCTTCTTCCCCCGTTTTTTTCGAACCGGCCCGGGCGAATATGGCGAAGGCGACAAATTCTTCGGGGTGATTGTTCCCGATCAGCGAGCAATCGCCAAACAATTCAAAGATTTGCCGCTGACCGAAATCGAAAAACTATTCAATAGCCCGATCCACGAGTGTCGCTTAACGGGAATTTTTATTCTTGTGGGTCAATTCGAAAGATCGAAATCGGAAGACACGCGGAAGTTGATCTACGACTTTTACACGAGCCACACAGATCAAGTGAACAATTGGGATCTTGTTGATTCTAGCTGCCACAAAATCATGGGGCCTTACTTGATGGACCGGAGTCGGAAGCCGCTCACCAAGTTCGCCAAATCAAAATGCCTCTGGAAGAACCGAATCGCGATTGTGACCACTTACTATTTCATCAAACGCGACGATCTTGAAACAACAATCGAAATCGCAGAGATATTGCTTTCGCATCAGCATGACCTGATCCACAAGGCCGTCGGATGGATGCTTCGAGAGCTTGGAAAGCGAAACAAACCAATGCTCCTTTTGTTTATCAAGCAACATCACAACCAAATGGCCCGAACGATGCTTCGTTACTCCATCGAAAAATTCTCCAAACCGGAACGAGCCAACATCTTGGCAGGAAAGTTTTGAATAGCGTTTACCAACCAACGTTCGATCCGTTTTTTCAGCTCTCACCCACTTCACAAGCTAACGCCTTGACCAAGAACGATTCTGCCAACTGGCCTATCCCATCATGACTCGATTCACGCGGTCCCGCGACGTTTAAGACGCCAATGTTTTCTGTAATGATCCAGTTTTGAAATTTCTCAACGTCCTCGTTTCCCAATTCAATACAGCAAAGTGGTCTGGCGTGCTTTTCAGCCAATCGACACGTCAGCGCTGTACCGCCTGTGATTTTTCCAACGAACAAAACCAAAGTCCCATCAGATTCGACGACGTTCTTTTCCGTTCGAACGCTGTAATCACGCTCCTTGGTTTCTCGTAGCTGATAGACATCGGGAATTTCACCTGATTCACATCGCCGACCAGCAGGACACCAACCTCCATGCTCAACATCCAAATAGATCGCGACATCAAGTCCAGCGCGATCCACCCCAGTTTGCCCACCAGAGACGATCTTGTTTATGAAATGGTTTGCCATAAATCGAAATCAAACGAAGCTACCTGTTTAAGAGCAGTTCATTCTAACTATCGAAGAGGCAAGACCAACCGCACGCCAACAGGAAGTTCGGCGTTGGGATCCGTTTGAGAATCAAGTCTGGCTTGATTTGCCTGGTAGACATCCAAGTATCGTGACGCCTGACCAAGCCGGTCGCCAGCGATCCCCCAAAGCGTATCACCAGGTCGCGTGACATAGAATCGAGTTGCTGCTTCCCCCTGCCCTGCTTCGCTTGCAGGACTCTCGTTCGGATACAGTTTTCTCAACACTGTTTTCGTTGGAGTTGCCAACTGCGTGCCCGCCGCCAAGGCATTGAAGCTGGGCGAAACGGTTTGATTGTGCTTGTAAAGTGCGTTGAAGTAACGAGGATCGTCGTAAACTTTTTCGGCCACCGACCAAAAACTATCTCCCTCACGCGAAACATAAGTCGACTGGTGCGGTTCGCGATTCTCAATGGCCTTCTTTTCGCCAATCACCAAATCTTGATCAGCAACAATTTCGTTTACTTTGCGGAAGTCTCCAAGCAACGCATTGGTTTCGATTTTTGGTTCAACGAACGCGACGGGTTTGGGGCGAAGTGGTATCCCTGATTCGAAGTCACCGCCAGTCGATGACTTGATTTCCGATGACTTGACTTCCGACTCCTTTACTTGAGTCTTTACTAAAGGCTTCGGCAGCTTGCGCAGTGGAGTTGATGGAACGTATTGTGATGGTCTAGGCGAGGCAATTTTTGGCGGCTCGATTCCCGCGTTATCTAAAGGAGCCTTTCCCATTGGCTGATTGCCAGCGGCTTTTGGCCAATCGCCACCAGCCATTTCCAACACTGCCGTTTTTGGTTTCGTGACAGGAAGATGGACCCCGCGGCTTCGGGTACGCTGGTCGGTCGCGCCTGGCAGAACACCGACGTTCGACCTTGGCTGATCAACTTTCCCAATTGGCGATGAAGTTCCTGAAGCTAGTTGGACATGAAAGTCGTTATTGTTGACGTCGCTGAATGAACTGTCGTTGATTTTTTTACTTCGAAGCTTATTTGGCATCACGGAACCCAAACGCTTTGAGCCAGGGCTTTGAATTTCACTACGTGCAACTACTTGTGATTTCAAGCTCAAATCATTGAGCTCTGTTCGAATCATTTCTTTGTTGGTCTTCTCTGCGGCGACTAATTTCGGTTTTTCAACCGGACCATCAAAACCAATCAAACGGCTCAACCGCTTGGCCAATGCTTGTTTTTTTGACACGCGATTGGGGTCACCTGCTTCGTCGACGACAGGCTTCAAGTTGCTTGGCTGCGATGAAGAAGCAGAGCCTCCATTCGCGTGACCGAACATGGAGTTTGATGCCAGGCTTTCCTGACCCGTCGAGTTCTTGACTTTCGCATTTAGTGTTGACTTGGAATCACCATCGAGACTGTCGAAACTCGGTGCCGCGTGAGCAGCCGGCCGATCAAGATCAAACATGTTTTTGCGACCCTGCTGCGCCGCTATTCGGGTTGCTATTTGGGTCGTTTTGCCGACGCGCGACGGTTGATACTGTCTTGAAGAATTGGGCGCACTCGGTGCGCCATCTTTCGCGGCGATCACATTGGGCCAAATCGTCTCCGAAATAGGCGCACTTCGAACATGATCAGGTAAGTGGCGACC
>CAYMFZ010000295.1:0-4362 GCA_964389585.1 uncultured Pirellulaceae bacterium
TTGAAAACTTCAGAGAGTCCCAAACTTCATTGCTTGTGCAAGAAAGGAACAGCCGATCAAAGCTTGCCACTTACGTGAACGTTTAAAAACTGAAACGCTGCGGATCCATCAACAATTGGAAAGCGATTCATTGCTTGCCGAGTTGGTTTCACCGACTATTTCTCGCCAGACCTATGCGGCAATTTTGCAAAAACAGCATTTGTTTTATCGAACTGTCGAGCCACAACTTACAGAATTGCTTTCCCCCTGTTTTGACGTTCACCTCAAAACGGAATGGCTAGAGAGCGATTTAGGTGCCATGAATGTGGCTCCACTCCCTGATAGGCCATTGGAATTTCTTATTAATTCAATTGATACTGCGGTAGGCGTGCTATATGTCCTCGAAGGCTCTACACTGGGGGCTCAACTAATTGTTCGAAACCTTAAGCAAAGCCTGCGGGAACAGCCTCGCAGATTTTTTGAGGGATACGGATCTGAAACCGGAATGATGTGGCGCAATTTCATTTCTTTTTTGAGGGAAATTGAACCCGTCGTTTCTGCTGACGCTGTGGTTGAAGGCGCGCAGCGAACGTTCGCTTTTTTTGACAACTGGTTCAATAACGAGATTGCGGAACAATGACTGCCAATCGACTAGAACCTGTTTCTGATTTGTGTGACAAAGAGCCGATTCATATTCCCGGCAAAATTCAGTCACACGGAATGCTCTTTGTACTGTCAGCGAAACTTGAGGTTGAGCAAGTCAGTGAAAACGCGATGGCGTTTCTGGGAATTGATCCAAAACAAATTCTTGGGCAACGAATTGATTCGGTGATAGATAATAGCGAATCAATCATTGCTACTAATCTACATCAACTTGAAAAGGGACAAATTCAATCGTTCCTGATTACTCATCAAGAAAAACAATACCAAGCCGTATTGCATCGCAATAATTCGGATCGAATCGTCCTTGAACTTGAGGAGGAAGCGTTTGACGACAACGAACAGGGTCAAGACCTTTATCGGATGGTGGTAGAGGCGGTTGGCTCGCTAGAAAACGCCAAAACGCTCCAGGCTTTATACGAGATTATCGCGGAGCAAGTGCGAGAATTCATTGGCTACGATCGAGTTGTGATTTATCGCTTTGATTCGGATTGGCATGGCCAAGTGGTGGCCGAGTCTAGAATCGATTCGGTGCCTTCATTTTTGGATTTGCATTTTCCAGCAACCGATATCCCAAAACAAGCTCGCGAATTGTACGTGCGCAATCGAACGCGCATCGTAACGGATGTTGATTCGGAGCCAGTTGGGTTGTATTGCCATGAAGGTGATACTGAACCACTTGATATGTCGGACGCTATCCTCAGAGCTGTCTCTCCAGTTCACATCGAGTATCTCCGGAACATGCAGGTGGGTGCTTCGATGTCGATTTCTATCTTGAAAGATGGAGAACTGTGGGGCTTGATCGCCTGCCATCACCAAACAGCTAAACATGTTTCGTATCAGGTTAGAGCAATCTGTAAACTTTTGAGCCTGACTGTTTCAACACAGTTGGTTTCCAAACAGCAGAAGAAGGCATCGGATAAAGAAATCCATTCGGCAGAGTTACAAAGGACCATTTTTGAAGAGTTGCTGAATGCCGTGGATCCCATGGTTGCGTTGCCGAAACTTATTGGTGAGGTTCAAAAACTGATTCCATCTTCTGGTTCCGCGATTTGGTTAAATGACTCATTAATAACAACCGGTAATACACCCAACGCCAGTGATTTAAAAGACTTTATCATGTGGTATTCGCTGGAGGGTGAAGAGATCATGCTCAGAACAAATCGCTGGTCAGAGCTTTACTCTCCAGCGAAATCTTTCGTCGAGGTCGCCAGCGGAATCCTGTTGATCAAAGTCTCTTCGAATCTTAATCAGTACATCATGTGGTTTCGGCCAGAGCAAATTCAACAAGTGAATTGGAGCGGAAAACCGACCAAATTGACGAAAGTAGATGAGAATGGCGAAACACGCTTGAGCCCGAGGAAGTCATTCGAAAAATGGTCCGAAGAGGTCAGGCACTCGGCCGATGAGTGGGACGATACCGACGTCGATTCAGCGCTTCAGCTTCGATCAAACATTGTCGATGTGATTCTTCGACGAGTAAACGACTTGGAACACCTCAACCTGAGACTGGAAAGGAGCAATCTTGAGTTAGACGCTTTTGCTTATATCGCCAGTCATGATTTAAAAGAACCGTTGCGTGGGATCAGCAACTTCGCAAGCATCGTCTTAAGACGTTACGCCGAGGTAATTGACGACGACGGCAAGCACAAACTAGGGACCATCGTCAAGCTAACGACGAGGCTAGACTCGCTGCTCGATTCATTAATGAATTTTTCTCGAGTCGGCAGACTTGAATTGAAATTGGACCCCATCGACTTTAACAAGGTGGTGACCGACGTAGTTGAAGGCATCCATGCGAATCAAAACATGGAAAAGGTAGAAATTTCGATTTTGAAAACCTTGCCAACCGCACGTGCGGATCTGGCTCAGATCACGGAGGTCTTTGCCAATTTGATTGGCAATAGCATCAAATACAACACAAGCGATATCACAAAAATTGAGATTGGCTATGAAGAGAGCGATGGGAGCTTTTTCGTAAGAGACAACGGAATTGGAATCGAGCCAAATCAATTTGACTCGATATTCCAAATCTTCAGACGATTGCATGCGCGAGAAGATTTTGGAGGCGGCACGGGAGCAGGACTTACAATCGTTCGAAAAATTATCGAAAGACACAACGGGCGTATCTGGATCGAATCAGTGCCTGGCCAAGGCACAACTTTGAGTTTCACAATTAATGACACACGAGGGGAGATTTGATCATGACGGGCAAAAACATCTTGATTGTCGAAGACTCTGATGTCGACTATGACGTGATGAAATGGATTTTCGAAGAGATTGAAGTCGACGTAAATCCGAAACGGTTCGTGAACGCGGACTTGTCATTGAACTACTTGCGCACCGCAGAGGTTCTACCATCAATCATTTTGCTCGACTTAAATTTGCCAGGGACTTCTGGCCAGCAAGCGCTTTACATTATCAAGCAGGACGAGCGATTAAAATCAGTTCCCGTGATCATCAACTCGACGTCCAATCATCAAAGAGACATCAACGAGTGTTTTAAAAACGGCGCGAATAGTTACCTGATTAAGAAAACCGATTTGGATCTGTACACTAAAGAGATAGAAGAACTAATCAACTATTGGTTTGATGTTAATCAGTTGCCAGTGAATTAGCGTTCGTCTTTTCTGCTGATCGCAGTTTTGTCGGTCAAGTGTTTGAAAGCGGCATCGTTTTTACTTGCAATTGAGAAGACGATCATAATCCGATTGGAAGTCGCTAGGAAAACTGCTTACTGGCGGATCACTCAGGCAAATCGCTTTTGGCGTTATCATCGGTCGCCTTTTCGCCATCGTTCTTAATCCGCTTGGCCTTACCTTTCATGATCTCCGACCATTTACCATCGGCCCCCTGAACAGAGGCCACTGAGATGATCGTATCGTTGTCTTTAAATTCGTACGAATCTCGATAGTTGGACATTTTTCCATCGCCAGCCATGCTGGGGCCCATTGCGTCGAGTACCAACCTCTTTCCAGATTCATCAACGACTCCTTCATAATTCCACATGTGATTGATCATTGAATCTGCCCAGATACCGACGTACTTTTTCTTTTCAGGATCGTATCCGATCATTTGAATCGACTTCATTTTCGTACCCGAGATATCGTGCTCGGACGAATTAACAAGCCAAAGTTTGCCGAGCATCGACGACTTCATTGTGGCATTGCCTTGCACGCCAGCGCCATCACTTTCGAGTTCCCACTCGCCGACAAACTTTTGAAGGAACTCATGCTCTACGGTCGCAACGGACGCCCCGGGAATTTCTTGCCCACCCAATATTTGTGTTTGACTTGTAAAAACAAAACTAACGAGAGCGGCCAATAAGATATAGGTTTTCACTTTTTCATTCTCCATTTACGACTAATTTGAATCACGCGAAATTTTAAACCAACTGCGCCCCTGTGTTTCGCAAATTCAGTTCCTTTTTTACAATTGTAAAAAGAAAGTCAAGCACAACATTGGGACTACTGAATGTACACGCGTCGAAATATTCGCTGGCAGATTTTGCTTCGATTTGCCTGGTGGCAAGTATTGGTGTTCGGGTGCTGGGGAGCTTGTGTCACAACGTTGTACCTGTTCGCGAAACGAAATGAAATTGATTGCAGTTTGCCGATCGCGCCTCTAGGGACCATCGGTGTCGCCGTGGCTTTCTATGTTGGATTCAAGAATAATAGTGCATACGATAGGCTTTGGGAGGCTCGTAAAATTTGGGGGGCGATT
>CAYMFZ010000295.1:4372-7142 GCA_964389585.1 uncultured Pirellulaceae bacterium
ATATGGGGAGGTATCGTCAATGTCAGCCGCACATTTGCCAACCAAGTGATTAGCTACGTCTCTGATGCGCATACCGACGAAACCGTTGATGCCAAAACGGTGGCCAACGCAAGGCGAGCTCTTATTTATCGACACATCGCTTGGATCAACGCATTGCGATTTCAATTGCGCCGCAAAACACCGTGGGGATACGAACCACGCGGTTTGGCTAAAAAGTTTGCACAACCAACCGACGTCGAAGCGATGAAAATTCAGTGCAAACAACTTCTCGCGCAATCGGACTTGGATGTGATTTGCTCTCGAGTCAACGCTGCGACGCAAATCTTGCGAATGCAGGGAGAGAACTTAAGACAAATTTCAGAGCCAAAGAATCGTCTAGTCGAAGAGTTTCGTTTGATTTCGCTGATGGACTTGCTAACCGAAATGTATACGCTTCAGGGAAAATGCGAACGTATCAAGAACACTCCATTCCCGCGGCAGTACGCCTATTTCAGCGGTGTGTTCGTGTGGATCTTTATCATGCTTCTGCCGTTTGGAATCATCGGTGAGCTGGCCACTCGGGGCGACATGATGGCTTGGCTTACTGTCCCAATGACGGTGGTGATTGGCTGGATCTTTCACACCATGGAAACTGTCGGCGACACAAGCGAAGATCCATTCGAAAACTTCATCAACGACGTGCCTATGACAGCGCTCTGTCGTACTATTGAAATCGACTTGAGGCAAATGCTTGGAGAGGATGAATTTCCAGATCCACTCAAACCTGTCAACGATATCTTGATGTAGCCCCACAGAATTCGAGTTCTTATTTACATCGTTGGCATCCTGAAGCTCAACGGCGTTAGACCCAGTTTTGAGATTGAATTTCTCGATTTCGTTGAGAGTTCGCAAGCATGTCATACTCAGTCTGCTGATCTTTGGCTAGGTCGTGAACGATTCGATCGAATTCAAAGACAACAAACTGATGGTCTTTGGCGAACCAACCCGAGAAACTCTTATAATCAATACACCATACTTCGACAGGTTACACTCGCTTGCACCCAATCTTCACGCCTGAGGCGAGTCTGCTGACTATATTGGAGTTGGTTTCCCCACCTACTTTTTCTCGTTTTTCGGCTGTGTCCCGTGAATCCAAGAACAATATTTCGCAATCCACTGCGCCGTGGTGACGGCCAAGGTCATATGACTTGGAATTCGCACACGATTGGACAAACCTTTCGCTCAACCGGTTCTTTTCTGACGAAGCACATTTGGGTCTGGCCAATTATCGGCATCACCTTGCTGACGCTGATTGGGTTGTTGGTTCACAGTTCTATCGTCACGACGATGAAAAGCAGCTTGCGATCTGAACTGAAGACGTTGTTAGAAGTCGAAACCGCCATGCTCGAGACTTGGCTCGCCGCACAAGAAAGCAACGCCGAGTCGATGGCCAACAACATCAACGTTCGAATGTTGACACTTGAGATGCTTGGCGAAGAGCCCATCATGGCAATTCAATCGAACGCTTCATTGGTCCCAAAAGTTGTCAACGAAAATGGGAAGTCAAAACTCGATGTACATACTCAGTTTTCCAAACTCCTGGCACCTTCGTTAAGCGCCCATGATTACACCGGGTTTGTTCTGTTTGATCGAAACGGAAAAGTCGTAACTGCATCTGAATCTGAACTTGTTGGTCGGGACGACATTCGATCCTACAAGGACTGGCAAGCAAAAGTTGTAGACGGCAATCCGACTGTTTCGCGGCCGTTCTTAAGTGTGGCTTCGATTCTCGATAGTACGGGCGAAACGAGAACTGATGTGCCGACGATGTTGGTGGCGGCGCCTGTTCGAGACAACAACTTTCAAGTCGTCGCTGTGTTAGCATTGAGAATTCGCCCAGAAAAAGAGTTTACTCGAATCCTGCAACTGGGAAGAATTGGCGAATCTGGCGAGACCTACGCTTTCGATAAACGTGGTCTCATGATTTCCAACAGCCGGTTTGACGAAGACTTGATATTGCTTGGATTGATTCCTGATGAAGAGGATGCCAAGTCGCTTCTTCGAATTCAGATTCGTGACCCAGGTGGCAATATGACTGAAGGCTTTCGACCGGCAATCCGTCGAACGGAACAGCCTTTGACCCGAATGGCTGAGAAAGCCAGCGCGGGCAAGTCCGATGTTGATGTCGAAGGCTATAACGACTACCGCGGAGTTCCCGTCGTTGGAGCCTGGTCGTGGCTTCCGGAATACGGATTTGGCGTTACCACGGAAGAAGACGTTGCCGAAGCCTATCGACCGTTAACCATTCTCAAGCGTGCGTTTTGGGGACTGTTGGCTCTGTTGATGGCAACGTCGGTTGCCATTGTGATTTTTTCGGTGATCGTCGCGCGGTTAGAACGCAAAGCCCGCGAGGCTGCCATCGAGGCAAAACAACTGGGCCAGTATAAGCTTGAAGAAAAATTGGGCGAAGGCGCAATGGGTGTCGTTTATCGTGGCAAACACGCGATGCTTCGCCGACCGACGGCGATCAAGTTGATCAACGCAGATAATGTGACCGAACGTTCGATCGAAGGATTTGAGCGGGAGGTTCAGATCACCAGCCAACTGAACCACCCAAACACCATCGCCATTTATGACTATGGCCGAACTCCAGAAGGCATTTTTTACTATGCGATGGAGTATCTCGATGGAATCGAGCTTCAGGACTTGGTTAAAGAATACGGACCACTTGAGCCTGCAAGAATCATTTACATCGTTCGCCAAATTTGCGACTCGCTCTACGAAGCCCACC
>CAYMFZ010000296.1:0-7125 GCA_964389585.1 uncultured Pirellulaceae bacterium
GACCGAGATAACCGTGCCACGAGAAGGCTTGTCTTGAGCCGAGCCAGGTAGAACGATTCCACCAGCCGTCGTCTCTAGAGAAACTTCACGCTCAACAACGATTCGCTCGCCAAGAGGTTGAAGTTTTGTTGATTTAGCTTTGGTTGCTTTCTTCTTTGACTTTTTAGCTGTCACGGCCATCGTTCAGCCTCCTAATTTGCGTTTTACAGTCCATATTTTTAATTCAGGCATCGAGACCTCAAGCCTGACATTTTTGCGGATTCCAAAAATGAATATGTCCTATTAGGCAACTCGCGCGCCAAACAGATGACTTTGAGACTGGAAACTGAGAAATTCGCTGAATAGTTGTTTGCATGTTTTTTCCCAGCCAAAACGTCGCAGGATTCGAATTGTTGAGCCGTCGGTTTAGTTGAGACGGAAACTTCTTTAGCTCGCGAAGATCTCAAGTGAGCTGACGTGAAACAATGGTCGATCACAGCCTGTGACAGATTGGCAGCGTGTTCCCCAGAAAGCGATCTCGGCAAGGACGGTTAATTGGTAAATCCATCGCCAATGAACGTATTTTTGTGAATATGCTGTTAGATTCAAGGCAAAACAAGCGATACGGTTGCCAAATTGCGTTTACGTAACAAAATGTAATAAGACGAGCCAATTTGCTCGTCAAACGTCAATTAGCTGACTCCGGAAGTTTCGAAAGAACAAGATGGCAATTAAGGTTCGATGCGGAAATTGCAGTGCAGGTTTTCAAGCAAAAGATTCGCTTGCTGGTCGGCGTGTGAAATGCCCTAAATGCAAACAGCCGTTGACCATCAAGGCGAAAGAGCAAAAGCGAGAACCTGTCGCCGCAGCCAATCACAATCCTCTGCTTGATTTGCTGGACGAGCAAAATGTTCGTTCTGCTTCTCGCGGGCCGACCTGTGAAAACTGTGCTGCAGAATTGGTGCCGGGCGCGATCGTTTGCGTCGATTGTGGCTACAACGCCGAAACCGGAGCAGTACTAAAAACGGAATCGTACGAAGACGATTTCGATGCTCAAGCCGCCGATTCATCGATGAGTGATGCCGAGCGGATTATGGCGAAAGCCGAAAAAGACATTGAGGACATGCCGGTCACGTCGGAAGGTCAAGACTTTGGCGATGGAGCCGAGTCGTATTTGATCGCGGTTGTCATGGGCATCATCGGCGTCACTTTGATTTCGATCGCGATGGTCATCATCTTTACGATGGAAACAATCACGGAACATATTGCGTCCTCAGCGGTCAGCATGATCGCTTCTATCTTGCTTTACGCAGCCATGGGGATCTGGATTACGATTGTTGCGTTCATCGCCAGCAAAAGCCAAGGAATTGGTTGCGTACTAACTGGGTTCTTGTGGTGTATCGTGTTCGGGTTCATGCAAGGCAAGCAAATGATTGTGCCAACGGTTATCTTGCTTATTAGCCTGCTGATTGGAGCCGCGTCTGGAACTTACACTTACTTCTATGGATTCGTTCCTGGCGGTGATGGCTTGTAAGGCAGTCTCGAGTCTTGACATTCAGTTGCATTAATATCGGCAACAACAAGTTGCGATCGTTGTTTAAATGAAAACCAAAGTCGTGATTGTTGGCGGCGGATTTGCCGGCCTCAACGCTGCCAAAGCACTTGGCAAAACAAAGAGTGTCGAAGTCACTTTGATTGATCGACAGAATCATCATTTGTTTCAGCCCCTGCTCTACCAAGTCGCAACCGCGGGATTGAGCCCAGCCGATATCGCTTCTCCGATTCGGCACATCTTGTCAGGCTACAAGAACGTCAACGTGTTGTTGGGAGAAGTTTCAAACGTTGATTTGGCGAATCAAAGAATCGAATCAAACATTGGGGCGATTGAGTACGACTATTTGCTACTTGCCTGCGGCGCGAAGCACAGTTATTTCGGCAACGACGCTTGGGAGCCATTCGCGCCCGGGTTGAAAACGATCGAACACGCCACCGAGATTCGCCGCCGAATTCTCACGGCGTTTGAAATTGCGGAACGCTCCGATGATCCGGAAATTCGACGACAACAATTGACCTTTGTGGTGATTGGTGGCGGGCCAACGGGAGTAGAAATGGCGGGTGCGATCGGTGAGATGAGCCGATTCACTTTGGCCAAAGATTTTCGCAGGATCAATGCGAAATCTTCGCGTGTGATTTTGCGTGAGCGCGGCCCCAGAATTTTGGCGTCGTTTGATCCGTCGCTTTCTGATCGCGCGACGCGCGATTTGGAAAAACTTGGCGTGCAGGTTTGGACCAACAGTTTGGTAAATCAAGTCGACGCGGACGGCGTGACGGTTGGCAATGAGCGAATCGAATCCGCAACTGTTCTGTGGGCAGCCGGCGTACAGGCTTCATCGCTCGGGGCGGCAATGGATGTTGAAACCGATTCTCAAGGCCGTGTCGTCGTGGGTGACGATCTTTCGCTCGCGGGCCACCCGAATGTCTTTGTCGCGGGAGACCAATCGCATTTTAAAGATGACTCAGGGCGACCTCTGCCAGGCGTGGCTCCAGTCGCCAGCCAACAAGGCCGTCATTTTGCCAGGCAAGTAAAGAATGACTTGGCCAGTAAGCCGCGATCGCCTTTTAGATACGTCGACAAAGGCACGATGGCAACGGTCGGGCGAAACAAAGCCGTCATGGAATCTGGCAAGTGGAAGATGGGAGGCTGGTTTGCGTGGTTGGCTTGGCTTGTCGTGCACATCTATTTTCTCACGGGGTTCCGCAATCGATTCTTTGTCGTTTTGTCATGGGCTTGGTCTTATTTCTCGTACCGCCGAGGTGCGAGGCTGATTGTGGGAAAAGACGATTCCAGTTCTCAGGATTCGGCAGAACATTAGCAAAGGTTCCGAATGATCGGTAAACCTTGACCTATTGGGCTGATTTTCACGCTATCAAGCCGAATTTTGCCAGCCTTTGACGTGGACGCCGCTAGCCCGTACCAGTAATCTTTAAGTGCCGTTTTGGCGGTTGATTTCATTGGTTTTCTGGGCGGAACTACGGTTTCGACTTCGTAATATGACCAGGCGATTCTTTTCCATTCACGTGCCGATTTTCGGCAGCGTTGCCATGGTGCTCCTATGCACCGTGTTCTTTTTGCTGCCTTTTGCGCTACGCGGTGCACGGCTTGGTCTCAATGACATGCAGAACAATGTCGCCGATTGGCTGCCCAAAGACTATGTCGAGACCAAAGAGTTATCCGAATTTCGAAAGTACTTTTACGGTGGCGATCAATTCGTCTGCGTAAGTGGTCCATGGTGTAAAGAAGGTGATCCGCGATACACGAACCTGCTGCGAAAGCTTCGTGAGGAATCACTTGAGTACGAGACGGTATTAAAAGAGGCTCAAAGCGAAGAAGAATTAGCGGCTCACCGAGTTGGTGATGAGCTTGGGTTGTTGTTCGCTGGTAACTATCACGAGGATTGGGGCGAAGAGCGCGAGAAATGGCTCATGGGTCGAAATGGCCAATGGTATTTCATTGAGCGTGATGGCGATCTCTTCAAATGGAAAGGCCAAAACAATGTTGTCGAAGGTGCCGATCGGGCTCGGGAACGAGCCTTAAAAGGCAAGAACAAAGCGATCGGCACGTTCGTTCGAAAGTTCGGTGCGCCGCCGGACGATGCCAAGGGAATTCCGAACGCGTTTTACGAATCGCCAGAAAAGCTGTTTTGTCGACCTTTTCAATCGGTGATCTCCGGTCCCGATGTCTTTGAACAAATGGCAGGACCAGACGGTACGCTGCGAATTGGTTCGTTCGGCGAAGATGACAAGAGTACATTCGAAGCAAAAATCGAAGCCCACAAGCGATTAACTGGCGCCCTGTTTGGGCCGACTCCTGCCGAAACATTTACTTGGACTTTTGAATCGTTGTTGCAACACGTCGATGAAACGATGCAAACGCAGCTTCGTTCGACGCCGACCCATCAGCAAATTTTCAATGATTTTGTTTCGAATCAAATCGACGAAGAATTCGATGGCGACATCAATGGCCTTCGTAATGCCAAGCGGTCCGATCAGTTAGAGATTTGGTACAAGCTTTGGTATCAGCTTCAACTTGAGCCACCCGCCCGACAGACTTGTCTGATTGTTACCTTGAATGAGCCCGTTCTGCATGAGCTTTCGCGAGCCGTTGGACGCCCATTACTCGGTAAACCACGTGGCCGCATTCTTGAATTGGCGACTGGCGAATGTGGAATCGCGCCTGAGAACTTAAGAATCGGTGGTCCACCCAGCGACAACGTTGCAATCGATGAAGAAGGTACGTCGACTTTGCTTCGGCTCGTGAGTTTGTCACTTGTGATCGGTTTAACGCTTGCCTATTTGAGTTTTGGATCTGTCCGCGTTGCATTGATGTTGTTTTTCGTCGGTGGCGTGGCGGCGATCTCAAGTCTGTCTTATGTCTGGTTCGCCGGATTTACGATGGATGCGATTCTGATGTCGATGCCATCACTCGTTTACGTGTTGGCGCTATCGAGTGCTGTTCACATCGTTAATTACTATCGTGACGCTTGTTACGAAGACGGACCCGACCTGGCTGTCGAAAAAGCAGTCAAGCACAGCCTGTTTCCTTGCGCGTTAGCTGCGTTCACGACGGCACTCGGTTTGATTTCGTTGACAACCAGTAGTTTGACTCCGATTTTCAAATTTGGTCTGTTTTCGGCGATCGCCACAATGGCGACCGTCGTGTTGTTGTTCACTTATCTGCCAAGTGCGCTGACAGTTTGGAAGCCAGGCTATGAAAAACGGGATCGCAAAGATCTTCATAAAGAAGGCGGACTAAGTGCGGCCGTTGGACGGTTTTGGGCGGCGATTGGAGAATGGGTTGTCGCGCATCATGGTCTCGTCTCGGTGTCAGCCGCTGTCTTGCTTGTCTTTTTCGCGGTCGGCGTAACTCAGATTCAGACTTCTGTGCACTTGCTTAAGCTGTTCGATAAGGACGCCAAAGTCCTTCACGATTATCGATGGATGGAAGCCAATCTTGGAAAGCTTGTGCCGGCTGAAATTCCAATCGGCATCGACAAATCCGCGCAGCAAGAACCATTTCAACAAGCCGCGCTTGCGAAAATCCACGCGCGAGAATTGGCGAAACATCCCGAAGGAACGTCAATCGAAGAAGCGATGGAAGGCGTGACGCCTGAGTACGATGATGAATACTTGTTGGCTTATGAGTTGAAGTATTCAATGCTCGAGCGAATCGAACTTTCTCGCCGCGTTCGACAGCAGCTCGAACGGCATTTCGGTCCAGATGGAATGGGGATTGTTGGTTCGGGAATGTCGATGGATGTGTTCGCTCCGTTGTATCGAATTCAATCCAACGACGACTTTATCAAGCGAACAAGTTACAACTCACAGCTTGTGCGAAATCGCAAAACCATGCTTGAGCAAGAGTATATGGCGGAGATGGGCTACTCGAATTTTGATCGAGCAGACCGAGAAGCCGATCTGGCTGATGCTGAGCGGGCTGGTCGCGAGCTTTGGCGGGTTAGCATTCGCTTGGCAGCATTGAACAACGTTGACTATGGTCAGTTTGTGAATGACCTAAAAGCGGTAGTGGAACCTGTGTTAACTGCCTATCGTTATCGTACGACTGTCTTGAAAACACTTCAGGATAAACTTCATCTTGAGTCGCTCAATAAAAGCAGTGTGTTGGTTTTGGGACGCGATCCTGCTGAGCATACTGATGACATTCAGCAACAAGTCGCAGCAGGTGCTTCAATGTCTGAAGTCATCGATCAAACATTCATTTTCTCGGAGACATTTAAGGCAATCCTTGAGAATCGCGGCTTTAAAGATCGTTCAAAAGTAAAAGGTCCGAAGTTCTACACTTGGTTTGATCCAGATGTTCAACGCGACAAAATGACGGCTGAACAGCTTGCAGAGTTTGCGAAAAAGTTTGATTGCGTTGTCGTGATCGAAGACGATCCGCTTTTTGATATGAACTTGATGCCGAGCGGCGTTGAGAATCTCGTTGATTGCCGCGACCATAAATTTCTCGTTGATCCAGATACGAAACAACCTCTCGCTGGAATGTTGACGGCCAAGGAAATGAAGGCCAATGCAGATGATAATGACATTGCCATCACGGCGATGTACACCGGTATCATTCCAATCGTCTACAAAGCTCAGCGATCATTGCTTCAAAGCCTAATCGAAAGTATTGGTTTGGCTTTCATCATGATTTCGTTTGTGATGATGCTTTTGTTGCGTGACTGGCGATCGCCTGCGGGACCTTCCAACTTGTTGAATCTTCGTGGCGGAATGATTTCAATGGTTCCAAACGTGTTTCCGATTGTGATTGTGTTTGGATTCATGGGGCACATGAACAAATGGTACGGTGGAAGCGTTGATTTTTTCCTTGTTGACATTGGATCGATGATGACAGCCAGCGTCGCGATGGGCGTTGCCGTCGATGACACGATTCACTTTTTGAACTGGTATCGTTCGGCTCTCGATGAAGGCCATCGGCGACTTGATGCGATCAAGGTTGCCTATTCTCGAGTGGCGACTGCGATGACGCAGACGACGTTGATTGGTGGATTGGGTTTGGCCGCTTTTGCCTTGAGTACGTTTACGCCGACGCAGCGTTTTGGCGTTTTGATGCTGATTCTATTAGCAATGGCTTTGGTCGGTGACCTGATTGTTCTTCCTGCCTTGTTGGCTGGACCTTTGGGGAAGTATTTTGGCAAAGAGCGATCGCAGGATGAGTTGCAACTTGCTGGTGCGGGTTCCGCCGAGTCGGAGCCAGCGTTACGTCTGATTGGCGATGAAGATGCGTCCGCAAAGCCGGAAGTGATTCTTCCCCCAGGAATGGACCTGTCCAAGAATATTCGCCGCATCGAATAGCGAGTTCGAGCTTAGCTTGGAGCCTATCCCGAGAGTTGTGAGCCGTAGGCCCTAGCCTCTGGCAAATCTAACGAGTGGTATGTTTTGCTGGTTATCCCGGCCCGAGGCTAACGCCTTCGGCTCACTGTCAACTTGATTTTTGGATAGAGTCTCAATCTTGGATATGAATTTTGCCAAGATTTGATCGTTCTATGGGAATAAGACATCTGACTCATTAAACTGATGTCAGTTCTTCATTCTGAAAAAGAGAAACAAGGACAAAGTTCGTTT
>CAYMFZ010000297.1:0-7109 GCA_964389585.1 uncultured Pirellulaceae bacterium
AAGTCGACCAGCTCAGGAAACCGCGCGTATTTG
This sequence comes from uncultured Pirellulaceae bacterium, assembly GCA_964389585.1. Lineage (GTDB taxonomy): Bacteria > Planctomycetota > Planctomycetia > Pirellulales > Pirellulaceae > Mariniblastus. The sequence goes on from CAYMFZ010000297.1 coordinate 34, forward strand.
AAATTGTTGACGAACAGGAAATCGGCAACGACTTTGTTAATCAAAGTCGCTGTCGTCAGAATTGGCTCAGCAACAAGCTCCGTCTCCAACGTGATTCGACGTTCGTTCTCGTCGTACTTGCCCGGCAAACTGCCGAGTCCTTCGCAAGAGCCGCCGCCTCAGCCACCACCACCGCATTTTTTAAGCTCTTGCGGATCCGTCGTAACCCGAAGCTGACTGACATCGTGAGTCAGATGTTTTCCAACGAACTCAACGATTGGCTCTGGCGATCTACTAGTGTGAGCCAAATCAATCAAAGTAGCTTGATCGACAACTGGCAACGAAATTCGCTCAAACCCAACACATTCGGCAATCTGCTGAAGATGAAATTCGATGCGAGCTTTTTCCGCATCGCCAACGTTAGGTTTCGACTTAAAAAATGCCATTTTGGTTTTCCAGAGTGGGTTCGATTCGATCTACCCTATAGATATTCCCAAACTTGGTCAGCAGCAATTCAAATCAATTCGTTTGACGACGCCAGTCATCAATCACCGATCACTTTGTTTTCCAAAGAAACATTTGTGAACCAATAAATTCGATCCTTGTTCGTTCCCAAGTTGGTAAACGTGATCCTTCCATTGTCGTCGTCCCAAGGGCCATCGAACTTGAACTCATACTTCTTCCACTCATCCGTAAGATAGATTTCTTGTTCGGTTGAATGCTCCCAAGGTTCATGGTTTTGCATGCACAAAACTTTGATAGGTTCAGAGCCGGTGGACTTGGCCCAAAAAGTCATCACGTATGACTTGCCTTTTTCGAATTTCAAATTTGGTTGGAAGGCTTGGATTTTCCATGGTTCGTCAGGAACAGAAAGCACCTTCAGTTTAAGTGCTGACCCGCCTTCAGGTCCTTCTTTGACGATTTCAGCTTGGCCCGTTTTTTCATCAACATGTTCGACTTGCCAACCGTCCATGCCTTTCGAAAAGTCGCCGTTGGTTAGCAGTTCGTTTGCTGATTTATCATTGGTCTTAGCCGATGTCGAAGAAGCGTCACCTCCCGAAATGTTGTAGCAAAGAACATTGTCTCCTTCGCGAAGGTAAAGTCTCCCGTCGAGGATCACCGGGTGTGCCCAGCTTGGGCGTTCGCCGCTGCCGGGAACTTTGAAATGACTGATCTCTTGCATGGATTCAGGGTCAGCTTTGACGAGCGTCATTGTTCCGTTGCTGTAAAGGATGTAGAGATGCCCATCTGCGGCAACGATACTTGCAGATTTTTTGCCAGAGCCGCGAGACTTCCATTGAATCTTTCCGGTCATAAATTCGGCGCAAAATGGAGTTCCTTTGTCATCAGAGTCGCCGTAGAGATAGTCTCCAACCAACACGATGCCACCATGTTTATTGCAAAGCTTTGGATTGAGTGGATAGACCTCTTCGATTTTTACCTTGTCGCCATCAGCGACTTGTCGAAGCAAAGCTCCACCTCGGCTGTAGCCAGCCGCAACAAAAACAAGATCATCGCGAACAATTGGTGTCGGAATGATTGCCGTCGTTTTGTCAAAGTCGTAGGTCCACATGAGTTCACCATCTTTTGCTCGAACTCCCATCGCACCACTGCCTGTTGTTTGGACATAAACGCGAGTGTCGCCAACGTTGGAAATAACGATTGATGCGTGCCCTGCACCGCGGTCACCTTTGCGTGGCGTCGACCAAATTTTCTTGCCGGTTTCTTTGTTAAGTGCGACCATTGTGTTTTTGGGAGCGCCCGGCGTGCAGATCAAGTTGTCGCCATCGATTAAGACGGACTCGCTGTAACCCCACATCTCGGCCTTTTTTCCACCGTATTCGTCTGTTAAGTCGACACGCCAATTTTCTGAGCCGTCTTTGGAGCTAACGCAAACCAAAACACCTTTTGGCGAAATGACGTAGACTCGTTCTCCATCTACCGTTGGGGTGCTTCGCGAGCTTTCCCAAGCCTTCTGTCGCATTTCAAAAGCTGGTCCGACCAACGCTCGCCAAAGTTGCTTGCCCGTTTTCAAGTCGAAACAACTCAAATACTCGTCACCGTCTTTGGCGGTTGAAAGCTGATCACCAAGCGTATAAAGCTGGCCATCAGCGATCACTACACTCGCATATCCTCGTCCGGCACCCGCGCCTTGCCAAATCAATTCGGGACCACCCTCAGGCCACTCCGTTAGCAATCCAGTGTCCGGCGCGACACCCGTTCGATCTGGGCCTCGGAACGTGGGCCAGTCTGATTGAGCTTGTAAAGTTGATGCGGTGCAAATTGCAAGGGCTGCCGTCATGAGGCAAATCCGTCGCAGAGTTTCGTAATGATTCATTGTTCGTGTCCGGAGGTTCAAGAGTTCTTCTCGTCGTCGATTGTAGTTAGATTTAAAGTGGCAAACACAGCCAAATAAAACGGGCTGTAAGACTGCGACCCGTTAAGTGTCTTCGCCAAGCGTATCATTTTGACGCCGACGATGGTCAAAGTCCACGGTCGTAGATGAGGCTAGGTACGTAAAAATACAAAACTTATTGATCGGAAATAGAAAGTGTTGGGTTGCTGTTCTTAAATTTCTTGGGTGGATTCAAGATGTCTTTTATTTTGATCCGCTGAAAAGTCATCTGGGCTTGGCTGCCTTCGTAGAGAATTCCAACGGTTTCCGAATCGATCATCGACATGCACGAGTAACCCGCTCCTGTTTGCTCATCAAGGAGCAACTGGGTTTCCGCTGGCCAGGTTTCGCCTGAGTCTTTCGAAGCCTTGATCGTGATGTGGTTTCTTCCGTTGAGCGAATTCGGATTGGAGAACAATAGAAATTCATTATTGAAATCGTTAGAGATATTTCGCCAACCCAATTCACGTCCAACATTGATCAGGCTGGCCATGCAGGCCCTTGGCTCGATAAGGTCTTTGACGTGTGTAGAATGTGTCTGCCACGTTCTGCCCCTATCCCGCGTCGTCACAATAACCCGACTCGATTTTCGATTGAAGCGGCAATTGAGCATCAATTCGCCGTCCTTGAGTTCGATAACTTGCGATTCAGTCGTGTCATCCCAAGCCCCGGTTGCGATTTGCCAAGTCTTTCCTTGATCGCGGCTGTAAATAAAAGTTGAATGAGGCAGCCGATGATTTGTCTTGTCACTCGGGTTGGGTGCATCTTGGTACTGAGCCGGAAAGACCAACGTGCCGTCGGACATCGTGATTCCTTTGCCCGGTCCTTGAAGAAGGAAACTCCATTCTGGCCTTTTGACTTGATTCGTAATGTTGATTGGAGTCGACCAAGTCACTCCGTCGTCTTCACTCTTCGTCATCATCCATTGGCCAGTCTCCTCGGGCAACAGTCCCGGTCCACTACCGTGCCACGACCGGTTTCCATGCGACCAAGTGCCTGAAACCCAAATGGTGCCTGACTCGCGATCAACCAGAACGCTCGGGTCGCCAACTCCATCACCATTCCATTTGGGATCGTCACCCATGTTCATAATGATCTTCATGGGTTCCCAATTTCTACCGCCATCGATGCTTCGTGACATTCCAACATCGATATTGCCAGGCAAGTCACTGCCTTGATCGCGTCGCACATCATAGACGCCAATCAGAGTTCCCTTGTTTGTAGTTGCCAGACCAGGGATTCGATAAGTGTGAACTCCATCCTCGCCAGCTTTTCGAAGTGCAACACCAATTCGTTGAACGCTGGGTTTACTCGAGAGTTTTATCGACTCTCCATTTGAAAAAGTAACTTCTTCAAAGTTTGCCCCAATCAATTCATCGAGGTCCGAGTCTGCTTTCAGTTTACAAGCGAGCCAAACAAAGTTGTCGCCCTCAATCAACGGATGCTCGGTTTCAAATTCGTGAATTCCTTGCCAAGGCTTTTGACGAATACCAATCGGAGTTTGAGAATGAAAACTCGACTGATTTTCCCCTGAGTAGCATTGAAGATGGTTAACGTTCTGGCGAGTGGATTCTCCAATCAAACGGGCAGTAATTTTGCTTAAGCTGATCGGGTCAAGTGAGCCAGTCGTCGTGATCTTGAGTTTTGCAATCGCGCTGGCATCTGTGCCAACCAATGCGGGCAACGCCAAGGGCACGACCTCGACGTCCGTGACTTTCATTGGTCTGGCTGGTGAGATCTTTAGTTCGTCGATCAGCAAGCCAGTGTTTCGCGGACTGGAAACCGAGAAACGTAAACGCGAAATGGGTTCTGCTCCCAGCGGAATTTTAACTTGAGACCGAAACGAACGTCCGACTTTGATTTGTTTATCGCCGTTGTAAATTTCTGTCCACGTTCCTTGCTCCGTACTAGGTTTTTCAATTCGAAATGAAAAGGGAGTTCGCGAAGTCCATCGTTCCGCCCAAAAAGAAAGCTGGCTATTGGGTTGATTCGGTTCAGCCAATACCAATTCAACAGATGACGATTCACCACCGGCAATTTGCAGACTTCGCGTTCCTGATTTAGCGTGTTCGTCATTGACCAATACCCTGCCCTCGATATTTGTCCACTGGCCAATCTCCGTTTTCAATTCAGTAAAGCCACCAGTTCTTGCTTCTTCAAAACTTGTCTTCTTTTCAAAAGCAAATTCCTGAATCGCATAAGCATTTTTCTTGGCGGCGCAATTGGCAACGCAAGCTATCGAAAGTAGCAAAAATGGAATTGATAATCGCGTCACGGATGTTCCTTAAAAAGGCGGCGTTCGTACCGTTAAACTGAAGAAAGCTTCGGTGGTTCTCGACCGCATTTTACTCGTTTTTGTGTCGTGCTGAACCAACCGCCATTGCGAAAATGTTGGAAACTAATCGTGGATTAGCGAGTTGAATTATTAGGAGTCGTCGTTGAAAGACGTTAAGATTCATGGGTGGCATTCTTGTTTCATTTAGTTGATTTCTGTCCTAGGATTCAAGGCTTGGGTATGGCTTTTCAAAAGTCGAATTTGTCCTGCTTGTTTGGGTTGGCATGCTTCGTTGTGTGCACTCAATTTCTCGCTCTACCTGTGTGGGCGCAGCAGCAAGCGGAGGCGAATGACGGCGACATCGTTATCGAGGGAGTCGTCAATTCGGAATCAGGCCCAATCGCAAACGCCAAAGCTTACGTTTTTGGGGATAAGTTAAAGGCGAAGACCGTCACTAGTAAAGACGGCAAGTTTCGGTTGCAGTTTGATTCTGATCTGCCACCGAAAGTTCTTATTATTGCTGACGGCAAGCAACCGCGGATTCAAGCTTTGGATCTTGAGCAGCACTCGAAAATCAGTCTACGACTAACCAATTCAAAGCAACCACCTCGCGTGAAAGGGCGAATCATCGACAACCAGGGAATGAGTGTCGCTGACGCCAAACTTCGAATCACAAGTTTGCAGCATGATGATTCGAGGCTGATGATTCCGAATGCGCTGGAGAGCGAATGTTTCGAAGCATCGACAGATGAAGATGGAAGGTTTCAATTTGAGGGGTTTGAATTGCCAATGATCGGAGCAATCAGCGTATCCGGGCAAGGCTTTGTGGCGTCAACGATTTCCAGCGAAGATTTCAACGACGAAATTGTGATGGTGGTTCAACCTGCCCGAATCGTACGCGGCAAAGTCGTCGACAAATTGACGAACTTGCCTGTTACGAATGCGACAATCAGTGCCGGCGCTGGTGGGCAGCAAACTCAAGTCAACGAATCAGGTGATTTTGAACTAACCGAGTTGCCAGCGTTCCAACCGCTGCAACTGTTGGCAAAACCCAACGGCGAGCAGCCCTATCTAACGCATTTGCAAACGGTCCCCAGTGAACAAGGGTTTGCGCCGATTGATGTCAAAGTTGAACTCGAGCTTGGTGTTTGGGTCAAAAGTAAAGTGAAAGCGTTTGGCGAGGATCGTCCAGCCGCCGCAGAAGTGTTTTACTTTCCAACACCAGAGAATGAGAACTTTCAATCTTACGTTGAGTCTTTTCAATCGCTGGGTTCTGTTGCTTCGGTTGCCACTGATTCCAATGGTGATGCAAAGGTCGTGGCAATCGAGGGGCCTGGTGTCATCGCAATTGTTGCGAATGGTTTTCCGCCTAACGAAAGCGTCAATAAATTGAGCGATCAAGAACGTGCAATGTTGGTTGGCATTACCGGACGAAATGACTTAGCGGCGGTTGCATGGATCGAACCCAAGAATTTGAAAGACGATATCGAACTCGACTTTTTGGTTTCAAAAGGCCGTGCAATTGATATCATTTTGAATGAAGCTCAACTTGATGCAACCGACCCGCTCGTTGTCCATCGCGCCGCATCAAGTGTTTCTTATTCGCAATCGGTGATTGGCAACAAGTTTGTGGCGGATCAATTCCAACCCGGTGAATCGCGTCAAATTCTGATTCACGCTCCACAAAAGCGTTTGGGAGCGGTGTTAAATGTCAAAGCAGAATCCGAGTCGCCGGTGAAGGCTGAATTGCAATCGACTGGCAGAGTTGTTGGTCAAATTTCTAACGCATCAGGCGAGCCACAAGCCGGATTGTCGATTCAATTCGAGATTCCAACCGATGATGGCTACCAAGAGGTTGCGACCCAAGTTTTCACTGACGCCAACGGTCGATTCGAAAAACCGTCTCTGCTCGCAACGCTTGACTATCGAATTGCGGCGGTTCGGTTGACGAGGCGTCAGCAGATGATGATGGGAGAAGCACCCAAAATGGATTCGCGTTGGTACATTGCAAAGGATCTTAAAATCAATAGTGAAGAGGAGGTTGATCTTGGTGCGATCGTGCTTGGAGCAACTTCTCAACCAAAACCAAAGCGTGGCGCTCGAACTGAATTGATTGAAGCTGAAACAGCGCTGCCTCCCTTCATAAGTGGACTGGTGACGAGCGAATCTGGTCTACCGGTCGCCAACGCGAGAGTAAGTTTCAACACTTGGCCGAACAGGTCTGGTGATCTGGACACGGATCTTATGCTAAGGCCGGTCGTATTGGCTGAATCGAGATCTGATGGAAGTGGAAGATTTCAAGTTTCAATCGATGGCAGCCTTGAAGAAAAGCTCATCGAGTCGGCTGATCCAGCGAGTGGAAAGCACAACGCCGCGATCGTCGTCGTTGGTGAAAAGCTGGGAGTCGCTCAAGTCAAGCTGCATGAT
>CAYMFZ010000298.1:0-7094 GCA_964389585.1 uncultured Pirellulaceae bacterium
TCAGTGGCGACGCTGGCGTTGACTACGATTTCGCCGAACGTGGGACGTCGATTTCCGGTACGGTTTATGTTGATGACGATCGAGATGGCTCGCTTGACGGAACCGATACCGAACGTGTTGGCGGTGTGCGAATCGAGCTTTACGATTCGACCAACACGACCTTGATTGGGTTTACCACGACGGCTGCTGACGGGACTTATTCCTTCGATCACTTACCTGCAGACGATTATGTGATTCGCGAAATCCATCCGGCACTTTATTCAAGTACGACACCGGATCAGATTAATGCGACGTTGCCGTTGGCTGGTTTGACGGATCAAAATTTTGGCGAGAACCTGTGGGATCTTGGTGATTTCGTTTGGTTCGATACGGATGGCGATGGCGTGCAGGAACTGGGAGAGCCGGGACTTGATGGGATCGGTGTGACGCTGATTTACGCTGGAGCCGACGGCGATTTTTCGACGCTTGGTGACAACACGACTCAGTCAACAACGACATCAGGTGGTGGAGCGTACAGTTTCGACGACTTGTTTAACGGCAACTATCGGGTTGTGATCAGCAGTGGTGACTTGCCGACGGGAATTGCCGGAACGGCTGAGACGGATGATTCATCGGCGGCGATTGATGGGACTTCAAACATCATTGTTGGTGGAAGTGATCGCTTCGATGTTGATTATGGTTACACCGGAACAGGATCGGTTGGCGACACCGTATTTTGGGATCAAGACGGGAATGGCGCTCAGGGTGCTTCTGAAATTGGTTTGGCGGGCGTTGTTGTTGAGATTGACATCGACTTGGATGGTGATGGCTCGGGCGATTTGACTTTGTCGACGACAACGGCGGCTGATGGAACTTATTTATTCGAGCGAGTTCCTGCTGGCAGTCATGTTGTTCGTGTGACGCAGCCTGCGGACACGGCACCTACCAGTGATTTTGATGGAATTGTTTCTCCAAACCAGTCGACGGTCAATTTGACGCCAGGCGAGAACAACGTCGCTCAAGATTTCGGATACCGCGGAACGGGTTCGATCGGCGACACAATCTTCTTTGACCAAGGTGGAGACGGCGGGGCGTACGATCCGGGCGCCAACGATCGAGGCTTGGCCGGAGTTGACGTGACGCTTGAGATCGACGTTGATGGAAATGGATCAGTCGATTTTACGCTGACTCAGACGACGGATTCCAATGGCGAGTATTTGTTTGAGAACCTAATTGCTGGTGACTACAAAATCATTGTCGACTCAAGCGACTTACCTGCGGCGTTGGGCAATCACGCGACGGTTGATCGAGATGGAACGCTCAACCATGAAACCGATGTTACGCTTGGTGTTGGTCAAGACGTCGACGATGCAGATTTCGGGTATTACGCGACGCCTGACTACCAAGTTATTAAGACCGATGACCTAACGGGGCCGACTGCACCTGGCGAGACGTTCAATTACTTCATCCATATTTTCAATAACGGAGACATGGACGGAACAGGTGTCGAAGTTCGTGACGTGCTGCCTATCAATGTTCTCGATACGTTTTCGGTGATGACGGACGATCCGGCTAACGTCAGTTACAACACGGTCACTGGTGAACTAATCTGGTCAGCGGGTGATCTGGCGGGACTGGGAGGCAACAAGATTCTGACAGTAACCGTGACGGTGCAGGATCCAGTTTCGGTCTTGCTGACGACTTTTGACAATACGGCTACGGTTACTGACGATGGCAACAACGGGCCTGATCCAGATCTGTCGGATAATATTTCGACCGACACGGTTAGCCTCGACGCCAAACCGGATTATCAGATTGAAAAGTTTTCTTCGCTGACGGAGACGGCGATGGTCGGCGACTCGTTCTTCTACACGATTCGCGTGACCAATATTGGTGACCAAGACGGTACTGGGATCGTCGTGACTGACATGATTCCTGTTTCGGTCTTGGATCGTTTTGACGTCACAACAGACGATCCGTCCAATGTGACTTATGATTCGGCGACCGGCGAGTTGATTTGGCAGGCTGGCGATTTGGATGGGCGAGGCGATTCGGTAGAGTTGAAAGTTTATGTGACGATTCCGTTTGTCGTAGAAGATCCGCTTGCCAACGAAATTGTGAACACGGCAACCGTAACCGATGACGGACTCAATGGTGCTGAAGAGCGGTTGGACAACAACTCGGCGACTCGTGTCGATGATGTATTGGTGTTTGCGTTCGATTCGATTAACAATTTCTCTGAGCCATTTTTCTCTCAACGGTTGGATCATTACGGATATGAGTATGGTGAGTCGGCGAGAATGCTGAAGCCATTACCTGTTGACCCAATTTTCAGCGGACTCGCCGAACCGGGAACGACACTCAGCTTGAAAATCTACGACAAAGGCGGAAACATAATTGGCGAGCGACAAGTGGTCGCGGACTCGGGTGGCAACTGGCTAGCGAGTTTCCCGAACACCGTCATTTGGAAGCACCCTCATCGAATGGATGTTGAACAAACCGCACCGATTCAATCGGACGTTGAGAAGACGGATGGATTCAACATGCGACGGTATTTCCATCCGGCGATGCATCACTCGTTGTTCTTTACGGAGCGTGTCACGGTCGAAAGCGTTTTACGCAATACGGCGTTTGAGACGATTAATTCAATGCATGAAGCTAACAATGCTCCGCTGCAAGTTGGTTGGCGGAATCACTTGTATCAGTTGAATGTCAGTTCGACTAATGCGGCGGCGGATTAGGAGAGGTTGGTGGGCGATTGTATTTCAATGGCGTGAAGAAAATCACTCAGAGCCGCGGAGACGCAGAGGTGGTAGAAGAAAAGTGCGTTTGCTTGATTGGCCGACGGTTTAGGAGGCTTGTGGTTCCGTCAAAGGTGAGTTGACTATTTTTTCGAGTGGCACGCCCTAGGCTTACGTAAACATGTTCACGCGAACGCAAGCGTGAACATGGCACCCATCATTTCAGGTCTGACAGACCATTAGGTTTCGCTTTTTGAATTCAATTTAGCGGAATCTGATTTGTCTGGATCGGGTTTGACGAGCGCCAATACTGATTGTGATTCGGATGGTTCGAGATCGAAATCGACGGTGTTCACAGTGATGACTCCGTTCTTGTCGATGACCATCAACACGACGGCTTCGTCACCGTGCTCCGCTTTGAAATCCTCATAGGTAAACTCATCAGATATTCGCGTAAGCTTTGGACGATATCCGTTCTTATGAGCCTGCTGCAAGCGGGCTTCACTCCATTCGTCGGAGAACAGTTCGCGTCCCTTGGTTACGTGGCCAACTTTTGAACGGGCCCCTTTGTCGGCGTCATGCGGTTTGAGTCGAAAGACGTTTTTGCTTCCGAAGATGTGAGCGAACTCTTTGGCTGCAATCGCATTGACCGCGTCGTTTTTCGTTAGCGCAAACATCTTTCCAATGCCCGCAAGGTTAATCTCTTCTCGGGCTGAGTCAGAGAGGATGCTCTTGCAGTAAGCTTGTAAGCCCTTCATTTTTGCGGCTGAAACGTTTCCATAGTTCGTATCGACGACGACCACGGCATAGCCGGCACCTTTAAGCGTAAGTGCGACATCTCGGATCCAAGGGTCCGCGCCGCCAAACAAAATGCCTTGTGGATTGGCTTCCGCGAGTCCTAACTTGCGCGCCAAGGGAGCCGCTCCCAACCCGTAAACCGCGACGGTTCCGACGATCAGCATGAAGGTTGCCGGCACGAGAATCTGAGCGTCTCGCAGGATGGCTTCGTCTTCGCTGGTCGAAAGAATCTGAAGCGCAAACACGCTGACGACGGCAGCGGCCACGATTCCGCGCGGCGCGAGAAAGGCAAGAAAGATTTGTTCGCTTTTGCTGAGTCCCGATTTCCACATTGCCCCAAACACTGACAAAGGGCGAACGATCAGGATCATTAGCGCGACGAAAATTGCTCCGCGCCATCCGACTTCTCCCATCACGCCTAGATCCAATCGAGACCCCAGCACGATGAACAAACATGAAATTAAGAATATGCCGAGGTTTTCTTTAAACTCGATGACATGCTCAATCGAAATCTGTTTTTGGTTTGCGAGGTAGATGCCCATCACCGTAACGGTCACCAAGCCCGATTCGTGCATCAACCAATTTGAAATCGCAAACACACCTAAAGATACGGACAGAAAAGCGAGTCCGTGAAGATAGTCCGGCATCCAGTAACGCTTCATCACGTTGACTAGGATGAATGAGGCTCCGCAACCGAGGCCCAAACCGATCGCCATCGTTTTACCGATACTCACGATTGGCTCCCACCAAGTGAAGGATTCGGCGCCGTGGTGACCGGTGTGAAAAAGCTGCTCGAATACAAGTACGGCCAAAATCGCGCCGATTGGGTCGATAATGATGCCTTCCCATTTAACGATGGCTCCGACTTTTCGATTGGGTCGGATGTGTCGAAGCAAAGGGGCAACAACGGTCGGGCCAGTTACCACCAAGACCGCGCCCAACAAAACGGCGAGCTTCCAATCGATGCCCAGCAACCACATCGCAAGCAGGCTTCCAAGCGCCCAGGAGATTAAGACGCTGATTGTGCAGAGTCGAAGGATCGCGCCACCGACGGCTTCTTTTAACTCTCCAAACCGCAGCGACAATCCGCCTTCGAATAGGATCACCGCGACAGACAACGAAACAAAAGGAAAAACGATTTTCGCGCCCATTCCCGAGTCACCCGTGAGCTTTTCCAGAATTTGATCTGGGTTCATCCAAAAACCCAACAGCACTCCAAAAGTTAATAGCAAAAGAATCGACGGCACACGAATCCACCAGGCGATCAACTGCGCGAGCATTCCGAGTAACGGAACCAAAGCCATATAAAAGAAAATCTGATCGTCCAACGTGGGCCTCGATTTTGGATAGGTGCCGAACTAGTTCGGAATGGAAAATGGGAAACGTATTGTACAACATCGGTATCTTCAAAACGGCGGTGTCAAATGTTAGGCTAAATAGCCGCAAAGGGGCATGGCATATTGCCGAACGGCCAAAACATTGACGTAAATTCAGATCGCCGCAGGAGGCACACTTGGCCAAGAAAATAGCACAGCTCGTTGGCAAGATTCACCAAGGCGATTGCATCAAGGGATTGAAGAAGGTCCCAGACGCAACCGTTGATCTAGCTTTCGCCGATCCGCCGTTCAATATTGGATTCAAGTACGACGAGTACGACGACCGGCTTGATGACGATCAATATTTGGCTTGGTCGCGTGATTGGATGACGCAGGTTCATCGCGTGCTTAAAAGCAACGGAACTTTTTGGCTGGCGATTGGTGACGAGTACGCGGCTGAATTGAAACTCGAAGCCCAGAAAATCGGTTTCCATTGTCGCAGTTGGGTGATTTGGTATTACACGTTTGGTGTCAACTGTCGCAAAAAATTTACTCGCTCGCACGCTCATCTTTTTCATTTTGTTAAAGACAAAAACGATTTCGTTTTCAATCATGACGACATGGACATTCGCGTCCCTTCTGCGAGGCAACTGGTTTACAACGACGCGCGAGCCAATCCGAATGGCCGAATGCCTGACGACACTTGGATTCTCCGACCGCAGGATCTCGTCAATGGATTCGATCCTGATGAAGACATGTGGTACTTTCCTCGCGTGGCTGGAACTTTCAAAGAACGCGAAGGATTTCACGGCTGCCAAATGCCTGAGCAATTGATGGGTCGAATTATTCGCTCATGTTCAAACCCAGGCGATGTCGTGATTGATCCGTTTTCGGGAAGCTCAACGACCGTCGCGGTCGCCAAGAAACTCGAACGCAAGTTTTTCAGTTTTGAACTTTCGAAGGACTACGTACGGCTAGGGACAAAGCGAATTTCTGGAGTTTCGCCAGGAGACAAACTTGACGGGGCAGAAGAGCCCAAAGTCAGTGCTCCGAAAACTTCAAAGAAGAAAGCAAAGGCAAAGCAAAAGAAGGTTTCACAGCAACTCGACCTCTTCCCGAATGAAGAAGCGATTCACTCGGCGCTAGGAACTGAGATTGCCGGAATCGTTGAAGCTTTTGGGCACGCCAATCGGGGGTTTTCAGTTGATCGAATGGTTGCTGATCCTGTTTTGAACGAGGATTTTCAAGTCGCGTGCGATCGCCTCTCGATTCCTGGAACACCAGCAGAACGAAACCGGTTCTTGTTTCGAATCCGCAAAGCTGGAAAGTTCAAGTCGTTCGAAGTCAACACAACCGTGCGAACGAATATTGGCTGGAAAGAGATTGGTGCCTTCGTGGATGCAAGCGAGATCGCGTGGCGCCAAATCAGCAATAAGTACTGCATGAGCATGGACGAAGTTTTTTGTGATCCGCGAATTGCAGTTCAGTTCGACGAGATTGCTGCGGGTTTCGCTCCCGGCCACACGCCGTTGGATTATCGTTGGGCAGCGATCAAGCTTCGGAAAGAGGGCAGCAATGCCAGACGGCGGGCAACGCAACGCACACCAAAGCAGTTTGGAATATCCGAGCTGAAAAAATCGGATATCAAGAAGGCAAAAGGGACCTTAGTTTCGAAGTTAAAAACGAAGTCGATTCCTGCCGGGCCGGGAGTTTACTTGATTCAAGAGTCAGATGGCAGTTCGTTGTACGCGGGCGAGACGACTGAGTTGGCAACGAGGCTAAGTCGAGTTTTTGATCCAGCCGGACCGCGGGCTCAATGGTTTCAACGCAGTGACGATCTCGAAGTGTTTATCGTTCCCGTTGATTCGGTTACCGATTACCGGCTTGCTCGACAGAGTTTGCTTTTGAAGTGGCACAAGCCGGCTTGGAATTCGGTGAAGGAATTGGCTGTTTGATTTTGCTTTTTCATGGATAAGCAATTGGTTCGAGTGTTTACTCTTTTACTCTTAAAGCGTCCTTGAAGACTTAACGCAGAGGGCGCGAAGAACGCTGAGACGCGCAGAGGAATGTTCGGAAACGTGAGCTGTGGCCCTCTGCTTAGTTGCGGCTGCTTAATCGGGAAAAACGAGCAATACCAGCAACTCCCGATTGCTCTGCGCGTCTTTGCGAGCTCTGCGTTAAAATCGACGAGCTAAAATCGAAACGTTATTAGAGGACATTTCAAAACCTAAAATCGTGCGATCATCGTAGTGGGATTCGC
>CAYMFZ010000299.1:0-7065 GCA_964389585.1 uncultured Pirellulaceae bacterium
CGACCCTGCCTCCCAAATCGATTATATACTACCTTGAGTCACGCCAAGGTTTTCGCATGTTGTCTTTGCCAAACCAAAAGGGAAATCTAGTAACGCGATACTTGTAGGATGACTTTCTAAGCTGTCAATAATGTCATCGTAAGTCAGGCCGTTTCTCAGCTCGACGACTTTCAAATTTCGTGAGGCTTTATTTCGGGTAACCTTTGCCAGCCATGTTTTGCGTGCGGCGTGCTTGCCGCCAGAGAAGTCGATTCCAATCCCAAAGTCTTGCATGTTGTTTTCTTCAATAGGGAATTTTGGCGTTGTGATCATTGTGGCATTTCACTCCGTGAAATAGCGCCAGATCTGATGCGAAGCGAAGATCAGTCCAAGAAACCAAAACAGGTTAACTCTGTCGCTGCGCTCGGAACTGGCGCTCATTCACGGAGTGAATGGCCACAATCAAAAAGCCACAATCAAAAAGCCACAATCAAAAAGCCACAATCAAAAAGCCACAATCGTTGGCTCAATCAAATCGCCACAATGAAACGCCCAGCACCAGAAAACTCATGATCCAATCAACCGCGTGGTGTTCCATTGAGCCAGATTATTTTCAATAAACAAATCATTTCCCCGAGCCAAATCGTAGACCGTTTTGACTTGCTGGCTTTAACCAAGAGCGTCCGCACGCTGGTCAAGCTGTTACACGACGTCGAGCCGAAGCCTATCCCGAAACTAGCCGTGGAAGTCTGGGCAACATCGTTGATGTCTATGGAGGGATTGGAAAAGTGCCAAGTCCGCTCTGTTTTTCGTCGAAATGAGAGATAGCGGTCAGCTCTTTTTCATGGGCTGATTCTGCGCAAAGTCCATCCAAGACCAACATTGCAATGCGATTCTCCAGTCCCACAAATCGCAGGCTTTCTTTTTCAACGGTCGTCTTCGACTTGTTGCAGCGGCCGAATTCGTTTGCACTTCGGCACCGCGTACTTATTCGATGGGTGTGCCGAGTTGGTCTGTTGTTCTTGATGATCGGACTTGTTGGCTGTGCTAGCAAAGGCGCAAGGCCGACTTACAACACGGCTTCACTGGCCCCTTTGTCCAATAGCGGCAAAGACATCGCGCCCGAGCAATGGTGGACCTCGTTCGAAGACGAAGGCTTGAATCGCGAAGTTAATCTTGCCATCGGAGACAACTTTGAATTGGCAGCCGCGCTTCAGCGCTTGCGCGCCGCCCAAGCGCTGACACGTCGCGAGAGATCTGATCTCTTTCCGGATCTTAATGGCATTGCGGGAAATCAAAATCAATTCGGTCCAGGCCCCAGCGATACCCGGATCAGTATGGGGCTCGACGCATCCTATCAAGTCGATCTTTGGGGGCAAATTCGATCGCGGGTCGAGGCCGAGCGTTTGCGTTCCGTCGCAACTCATTGGGATTATCAAACGGTTGCGCTTACGCTTTCGGCAGAAATCACAAGAACCTGGTTCACCTTAATCGAAGCCTATGCCCAGCTTGAATTGCTTGATGATCAAGTCGAGACGAACGAAAAAGGTTTGAAGGCGGTTGAACTACGCTACGCAGAAATCGGCGAGGGTGGAAGCCCGAACGTGCTGCGGCAAAGGCAGTTGGTTCAATCGACTTTGGAGCAAATCATCGTCGTTAAAGCAGACATTGAAGTTCTGGAACATCGCATGGCGGTTCTCACCGGCCAACCGCCGCAAACCGCGACTTACTCGCCAGGCAGCGCTTTCCCAGAGTTGCCGCCAATTCCTTATACAGGCTTGCCGTCTGAGTTGCTTAATCGAAGACCCGACGTCCGTGCGAATTTTTCAGCGTTGGCTGCGGCCGATCAAGACTTGGCCGCGGCGGTGCGTGATCAATATCCAAGACTCGACTTAAGTGCGTCTTTGATCAACGCGGCCGAAAGTCCTGAAACGCTTTTCCGCGACTGGTTCTTTTCGATCGGCGGTCAGCTATTGGGGCCGATTCTCGATGGCAAGCAACGTCGATCAGAAGTCGAGCGCCGACAAGCTTTGGTGTGTCAGCGTTTTAGTGAGTATCGCCAGTCGATTCTGGTCGCCTTACAAGAGGTCGAAGACGGGTTGGCGTTGGAGCGGTATCAAATTGAACGAATTGAGAAGCTTTCAACGCAAGTCGAATTGGCGGAGAAGGCATCGGAACAACTTTTGCAGTTTTTTATCACCGGCGAAGCGACTTATTTGGATGTCTTGAGTGCCAATCAATCGCAGCAACGCCTGCAACGTTCGCTGCTGTCTGCAAGGTTGGATTTGATACTGATTCGGGTCGGGCTCTACCTCGCAATCGCTGGAGATTTTGACACTCGGCCAGAAGCGCTCTATTTGCCTTCTGATGCTTCTGAACTACCATCAGATGTATCGATGGAAGAGCAAGATGCTAAGCCAGTCGACAGCGAAGAACCCGACGTAGATGGGAACTTGTCGCGAGACACTTCCGACTAATGCACTAGCCGAGCCGCGGCCCGAATAAGAAATCGACTCATGAGTCAATCTGGCCAACCAAGATCTCGACGGCGCTGGCTGAACATCCTCATCAATATCGTTTTGAGTCTCGCGATACTTGGTGGATCCGCGTATGCCGTGTGGGTGATTTATCGCACCGAGCCAACCGCTCAGCAAATCAAGTCCAAACGTAAGTCCGCTGCCATCGTTGAAACCTTGACGGTCCAGCGCGACACCTACTCTCCACAACTCGCAGTTCTAGGAACGGTTCAGCCCGTTCAAGACATTGTTCTTAGCCCCCAAGTCCGTGGGCAAGTCATCGAGTTGTCTCCGTCGTTCGTGCCGGGCGGCATGGTTCGCAAGGGCGAGATGCTTCTGAATATTGATCCCGCCGATTTTGAGAATGCGGTTTCTGTTCGTCAAAGTGAACTCGAGCAGGTCAAAGCGAATTGGGAGATCGAAGCAGGAAGAAGAAAGCTCGCGAAGCAAGAGTTGGATTTGTTAGGTGACTCGATTGGCGGAATCAATCGTGCGTTGGTGTTACGCGAGCCGCAATCGGCTTCGCTCAATTCACAATTAAGCGCGGCCAATGCGGCTATTGAGCGCGCGAAAATTGACTTGAAGCGTACCAAGCTCATCGCGCCTTTCGATGCCCAAGTCCTGCGTCGTTCGGTCAATGTTGGATCGCAAGTGGGGCAGGGGGACGACCTTGGCCAGCTCGTGGGTGTTGATCAGTATTGGGTCATTGCCGCGATTCCGGTTCGCAACTTGCGATGGGTGAAGTTTCCATCCGAGGGTCAGCCCGGATCAGCGGTCACACTTCGAAACCCTGATGCTTGGGGGCCCGACGCCGAAAGGCAGGGTCGCGTTGAGCGCATGATTGGAGCGCTGGACCAACAAACGCGACTGGCACGAGTCGTTGTCTCCGTAGACGATCCACTTGGACAAAAATCCGACGTGCCGCCTTTGATTCTTGACACACTGATCGACGTGAGAATCGAAGGGGTCGCCCTTGAGAATATCGTGCGATTGGACAGAGAGTTTGTTCACGATCGAGATACGGTTTGGGTGATGAAAGACAATCTCCTGGAGATTCGCGAAACCAAGATCGAGTTTCGAGATGCAAAATACGCCTATATCAGAGACGGATTAGAAACGGGTGAGGAAGTCGTCACCACAACCCTCGCGACGGTCGCCAATGGAGTTCAGTTGCGCAAGCTGGATGCACCAGCGAGCGAACTTGATGCCGATGGTGAACTTGAAGCTGCAATTGAAACGAAGTCTCCATCAGCTCCCGCGGGGGCGAAGGAGTGAGCGAGACTCCCGAAACTAATTCGTCACGGCGTGGCCCAATCGCGTGGATGGCTCACAACTCGATCGCAGCAAACCTATTAATGTTCTTGCTGTTGGGTGGTGGAATCTGGTCGGCGTTCAGCATTCAAAAAGAAGTCTTTCCCGAAGCCCAACTCGATGTCGTAGAGATTTCGGTCGGCTATCCCGGAGCATCACCCTCAGAAGTCGAACAGGGAATTCTTCGTCCGATCGAAGGAATTGTTCGTGGCGTGGATGGAATTCAACGCATTGATAGTTTCGCTCGCGAAGGCAGTGGATTTCTATCCATTGAGCTTGTCGCTGGCCAGAATCGCATGAAGGTCTTTCAGGATGTCGATCAGGCCGTCAGCCGCATTCGGACTTTCCCGGATCAGATTGAACAACCCGAAGTTCGTTTGGTTTCCGAACAACGCGAAGTCATGCAGATCTCAATCTACGGTGACATCGATGTATGGGAACTTCGAAAGTTGGCCGAGCAACTTCGTGACACTTTGCTGTCCACCGAAGAAATCACTCAAGTCGAATTGCGGCGCGTCCCGCAGTACGTCATGCACATCGAGATCCCCCGTCAACAACTGCGCGAGTACGGGCTAACGCTTCCCGATGTCGCCAACATCATTCGGACTTCAAGCCAAGACGTAGCGGCTGGCTCAGTGCAAACGAGCGCCGGAGAAATTTTGCTTCGTGTGAAAGCGCGCAAGCAGTGGGCAGACGAATTTGCGAAACTTGAAATCGTTAATGGCAGCGATGGGCCGGCGGTGACTCTCGGCGACATCGCTTCGGTGCGAGACGGCTTTGAAGAAGTTGGTTTCCATTCGCAGTTTAGCCAAACGCCATCTGTTGATCTCGATATCTTTCGCGTCGGCAAACAGTCGCCCATCAATATTGCCAAAGTCGTCAACAAAACGATGAAGGATTTCGAAAGCGCCATGCCACCGGGCGTCAGTTGGCGGATTGATCGAAATAATGCAGAAGAGTTTCGACGGCGTTTGTATCTCGTGATGGAAAACGCCGGCATGGCGATGGTCATCGTGCTGGTGATCTTGGCGCTGTTTCTCGAATTTCGTTTGGCGTTTTGGGTGATGATGGGAATGGTGGTTTCCTTCATCGCAGGAATTTTGTTTTTGCCTTTGTTCGGCGTCACCATCAACATGGTTTCGCTGTTCGGATTCTTGGTGGTGCTGGGTATCGTTGTCGACGATGCGGTGGTCGTGGGTGAGAACGTCTACGAAAAACGGCAGTCGACTGACAATCTCGAATTGGCGGCGGTCGAAGGCACTCGCGAAGTCGCCTCACCGGTTGTTTTTAGCATCCTGACCAACATCGTCGCGTTTGTGCCGCTGATGTTTATTCCTGGAGAAACCGGAAAATTTTGGGCGCCACTGCCGGTGGTCGTCATTATTGTTCTATTTTTATCGCTGATTGAATCGTTATTCATTCTGCCTGCGCATCTCGCTCACACACGCACCGTCGATCGAAAACACGGTTTTACTTCTTGGCCTCACCGAGCCCAGCAAGCCTTCAGCCGTTTGTTTAATCGGTTAGTCGAAATTTTCTACCGACCGGTGCTATTGTTTTGCTTGCGGTTCCGCTATGTCACGGCGGCGGCCGCGTTGGGTCTGTTTGTTGTGGTCGGTGGTTACGCAACCAGCGCTCACATGGGCATGATTTTAATGCCCGAAGTTTCTGCCGATGAAATTGAAGCCGGTGTTCGAATGCCTGTCGGGACGACGCAGGACCAGTCTGCCGAGATTGCCAAAGTCGTTACCGACGCTAGTTTGAGAATGTTTGATGAACACAATCTTTACGAGGTTGCTGAGGGCATCAAAACCAACGTGCGCGGCCAAGAATTCATCGATGTCGAAATCGTGATGAAGCCGCCAGACCAACGTGACATGACAGCCAACGAAGTCATTGAGTTGTGGCGAGAAAAGATCGGCGATCTTCCGGGCGTCGACCAAGTCACGTTTGAAGCTGAACGTGGTCCCGGAGGCCACCGACGCGATATCAGCATCGCGCTCAGCCACAGCGACATCGGTGTCCTAGAAAAAGCCACCGAAGCCTTCGTTGCTCGCGTCGAAAAATATGCGAACGTCCGCGATGTGAGTGCCAGCTTCAACAAAGGCAAATCGCAATACGATTTCACGCTTCGTCCCGAAGGCCGCGCGTTGGGGCTGACGGATGAAGGGCTTGGTCGACAATTACGCGGTGCATTTTTTGGCTCGTTGGCGCTTCGTTTGTTACGTGGTACCAACGAAGTCGAAGTTCGCGTTAAGTTGCCAGAGGAGCAGCGAGAAGACATTCACAATCTCGAAGACTTAATCATTCGGACTCCCAGTGGCGCAGAAGTTCCGCTTCTCGACGTTGCCGATTTGAAAAAAGACACTGCTTTCTCGCGGATCAGTCGTCGCGATGGACGCCGAGCAATTCGTGTGTCGATGGATATTGAACCCAAGCGAGCGATTTCCCAAGTGATAACTTCAGTTCGTGATGAGGCGTTGCCCGAACTGCGTGGTGACTATCCGGGCATCACTTGGATTTTTGAAGGCAGTGATGCCGAGATGCGTCGCGCAACGACCACGCTGTGGGGATACTTTGGTTTGGCGCTTGCGGTTATCTACTCGCTTTTGGCGATTGCTTTTCGAGATTACATGCAGCCGTTGATCGTGTTGGTCGCGATTCCATTCGGCATCGTCGGCGCAGTGCTTGGCCACATTTGGCTTGGGTATGATATTTCGATTGTCAGTCTGATGGGCGTTATCGCTTTATCCGGCGTTGTTATTAACGACTCGCTGATCATGATTGATTTTGCAAACCGTCGACGTAAAGAGAATGCGAGTCCCTTCGAAGCCATTTCCCAAGCCGGTGTTCGTCGCTTCCGCCCGATCTTGCTTACGACGTTGACGACTTTTGGCGGATTGATGCCTTTGATTTTCGAAAAATCATTGCAGGCTCAATACATCATTCCAATGGCGATTTCATTGGGCTTCGGGATTCTATTTTCGACAACTATTATCCTTGTGTTGATTCCGTGCCTATACCTCATCCTCGAAGACTTGATTTCATTGGTCTCAGTCGGGAATCAAACGGCGGCCTAGCAAAACCATTTGTACAGTGCGCGTTTTCCCAATCGGATTAAGAACTCAACTAAATCATTGGGTGATAGCAATTTGATTTTGTTAACTTTTCCATTTCGCGAGTTCGTCCATGATTTTGGCTCGATGCTAGAGGGTATTTCAAAACCTGTAGTGGACTTCGCCAGAAGTCCCAGCTCGCT